>RFKO01000342.1 GCA_003694235.1 Anaerolineae bacterium | reverse complement strand
TGCCAGCACAGATAGGCGGGCTGGGCGTCGGTATCCGTCACTACGGCGTGGCTGTCCTGGGGGCGGACATCGGTCTCGGTCACGCGGGCGTCGGTATCCTGAGGGACGGCCTGCGTATCCATAACGGTCAACTGGAGCGGCTGTATGCGTCCGCAGTCGCCGCCGACCTGCCCTTCGGCGTCCAGGCGCATCATCCACAAATCCTCCGGCAGTTCCTGGGCGTTCGGCCAGGCCACGCCGGCGACCGCAAAGCCGCCGTCCTCCAGCGCCTGCACGGCGTTCGGCCAGTCCCAGGCGTACTCGTATTTCCGGCTCCACAGCAATTGCCCCTCCGCATCCAGGCGCAGCAGCGTCCAGTCCCAATCGTTTTCCTCCTCGTAATAGCCGCCTATCAGAGAACCGCCGTCGGAGGTCACCCCGGCGGTCAGGGCCTCGTCCCACAGCTCAGCCAGACCATAAAGCCGCTGCCAGAGAATCTCGCCCTGGGCGTCGATCTGCAAAACCCACAGGTCGCCGCTCAGGTCGGGGCTGAAGGAGGTGGTCACGCCGGGAAGCAGGTAGCCGCCGCCGGGGAGTTCGGTAAACGTCCACAGCGATTCCTCGTACTCCCCGCCGTAGGCTTTTTGCCACAAGATTTGGCCCTGGGGGTCGAGTTTGAGCACCCAGATGGCGATATCTCCCGGCCCAAAGGAGGCCGATTCGCTCGCCAGGACGAAGTTCCCATCCCGGTCTTCCAGGGCGCGCACCACATATTCTTCATAGTCCCCCCCGCCGCCGTCGTCTTCTTTCCCGCCGTAGGTCTTCTGCCACTCGATCTCCCCCTGGGCGTCGAGTTTGAGCAGCCAGTAATCCGCGCCGCCGGCGCCGAAGGATTCCGTCCCCCCGGCCACGATGTAACCGCCATCGCGCGTGGTGTCCACCGACCAGGCCTGATCCACCCGCCGCCCGCCGTAGGTCTTCTCCCACAGGATGTCCCCCTGCGCATCCAGCCGCAGCACCCAGAAGTCGGCGTCCCCCGCGCCGAAGGATTCCGTCCACCCGGCGGCGATGAAGCCATCGCCGCTCTCTTTGAGATCCAGGATATACTCATCCCCTTCGCCGCCATAGGTTTTCTGCCACACCGGGCGGCCATCGGCGTCCAGACGGAGCAGCCAGGCGTCGCCGTTTTCGTCGCCGTACGAGCCCGTCGAGCCGCTGACCAGATAACCGCCGTCCGAGGTGACCAGCAGACCTTCCATCTCCTCCCCGCCTGCGCCGCCGTAGAGCGCCATCCAGGAGTCCAGCCGGGCATCCGGCGGTGGCGGAGCCACGGTGGGGGGCAAATCGCTCACGCTGGCCCGCGCCCGCGGCGCGTCCTCGTCCACAGCGCAGCCGGCCATCACCAGCAGCCCGCCCACGATACACACCAGCCACAAACCACTTATCTTGTTCATCGCTGCCTCCTGGTCGCATTATAACCTCAATCAGGGTGATACTTTCCCCTCCGTCATATCGAGCGTAGAAACGCGGAGGGGCAGGGACGCGGAGAAAACACATTTGGAAACCGTTACCCCTTGACAGATTCACCCCCCACCCTTAAAATCCCGCCCAATTATGAACACCCTGCCCAACACACTGAACGCCAAGAAGGCCAAGAAGAACCGCAGCCCCCAGGCTGGCTTGCGGTCTTTTGCGGTTGGGCGATGTAGACGGTAACACCCCGTTCTTTTCGGTAGAGCAGCCCTCCGGCGCAAGTCAGCCGGAGGGCTTTTGATTTAACCCAAAGGAGAAGGAATCATGTCCACAACCCCTCGAATCGCCGTCCTGTACTCCCGCGTGCGCGTGGAAGAGAAATGGCTGTTCGCCGCCCTGGAGCGCCGCGGTGTGCCTTACGACCGCATCCACGACGGCCAGGCCGTGCTGGATTTGAGCGACCCGGCCCCCTGGCAACGCTATGACGCCGTTCTTTCGCGCAACCTGAGTTACGGGCGCGGCCTGGCCATGCTGCAGGTGCTCAACGCCTGGGGCATCCCCACGGTGAACAGCGCCCAGGTGGCCGCCACCTGCGGAGACAAACTGGCCACCAGCGCGGCGCTGGAACGCGCCGGAATCCCCCAGCCGCGCACCGCGGTGGCCTTCACGCCCGAAGCCGCCCTGCAGGCCATCGAAGAGATCGGTTACCCGGTGGTGCTCAAACCGGTGGTCGGCTCATGGGGGCGGATGCTCTCAAAAATCAACGACCGCGACGCCGCCGAGGCCATCCTGGAGCACAGGGTTTCACTTGGCTCATACCAGCACTCGATTTTCTACATCCAGGAATATGTGCAAAAACCCGGACGCGATATCCGCGCTTTTGTGATTGGCGACGAAACCGTGTGCGCCATCTACCGCGTTTCGCAGCATTGGATTACCAACACCGCCCGCGGCGGGGCGGGCGAAATCTGCCCGGTGACGCCCGAACTCAATGACCTGTGCCTGCGGGCTGCGCAGGCGGTGGGCGGCGGCGTGCTGGCCGTGGACATCATCGAAGACCCCGAACGCGGCTATCTGGTGAACGAAATCAACCATACCATGGAATTTCACACCACCGTTCCGCTCACCGGCGTTGACCTGCCGGGCATGATTGTGGAGTACACCCTGGCAGTGGCCCGCGGCAATCGCGCTACGGACAGCACCTTTCGACCGCGACACCAGCCCGCGGCCTACACCGCCGTAACCGCATGAGACAGGGAAAAGAAATGGTCATCCCCGAAAATCCTTTTGCCCACTACACCCCTCGCCCGCTGGAAATCGTGGACACCACTCTGCGCGAGGGCCAGCAGACCTCGCTGCTGCA
>RFKO01000013.1 GCA_003694235.1 Anaerolineae bacterium | reverse complement strand
CGAATAATTTCATGGGCGCGGGTCAGGTCTTCGATCATCCTCTGTTCCTCCAGGTTGCTCGCGAGGGATGTAAAACATCAACATTGTACTGCCATATTGACGGCGGTCAAACGCCTCCAGGTTTTTCAATTCCACCGGTTCAGCCTCCACAGGATGTATCTGCACGATCACCCAGGCATCAGACTGCAACCAGTCCGGGCGCGCATCCAGCGTCAACAACGCCTTCTTCCACAAGCCTTTGTACTGAGGCGGCGCGATGTAGACGTAGTCAAAACGGCGGTCGGCCGCGCCGCCCAGCACAGCAAAGGCATCCCGCTGCACCACCTCAGCGCGATCGGCGAGGCGGGTTTTCTTTAGATTGGCGCGGATCGTTCTGACAGCCAGCGGGTGGGCATCAATCAGGCGGGCGAAAGCAGCCCCACGGCTGAGCGCCTCGATCGCCACTGCCCCGGTGCCGGCGAACAAATCCAGAAAACTGGCAGCGACGATATCCTGCCCGATGATGTTGAAGAGCGCCTCTTTGACGCGATCGGTGATCGGACGAGTGCTTTCACCGGGGACGCTTTCCAGGCGCAATCCGCGCGCCGAGCCGCCGATCACACGCAACACCTTCATTGCCTCCAGCGCTCCACGCTTCGCCGGGCAGCCAGCAGATTGCCATGCGGCGCAGTGATCGGCGTGACACAACCGGTGCCCAGAATGAAGCGGCGACCTTCGGTGGCCTCGAGAGCGTCCAGCGCTTCGGCGAGGATGCTTTCCGGCGTCCCCAAAACCATGCTATCCACGCGACGGAGACCACCGCAGAGCACCCCCGCATAGCGCTGGCGCGCTTCCCTCAGGGCAGGGGCAGTCTCTCGGTCGTGCCAGTTAATGGCATGGGCAGGGTAATCCAACGCCTGCTCGAACATGATTTCTTCGCCATGTAAATGCAGCAGGTTGAACCAGGCATCCCGCGCCGCCTCAAGGACTTGCAAATCATAAGCCTTGCCAAAGGCCTCAAACTCCTGCGGGGAAAGCAAACCATACTGCGCATGCTGAACGGCATAGAACACGCCCGCGATTCCGGTCTGCAAGGCAAGCCTGACAAACCGGCGGGTGGTCTCCGTAATCGTCCGCAAACCCTGATGAACGGCCTCGGGGTAACGACGCAAATGCACCAGCAACCGCTCCGGCCCGACCAGATTGCGCGCCTGAGCCAGCGGGCTGAAGACCGTCTGAATGACCGGTGTGTCCGCCCCCAATTCCGAAACGATCAATCGCAGGCACTCGATCTGCTCGCCGAGCCTGCCCTGCGAGGGATCGAGCACCGGCAGGCTGAGCCAGTCCTCAGGGTGTTGGATGACACGCCATGTGTAAGTCCGGGTACCCTCGACGCGCCCCTGCCATTCGTCCCGGCTGCCCCAATCTTTCAGACAAAACGACGAGGCCGGCGTCACTTTGACAAAATCGAAATCATACAGGCGTTGAAACTGGATCGTGGCGGCTGCCAGCCCCTCGGGCGTTTGATCATCCACGGGGAAATGCCGCCACAACGCCACCGGCGGGCGATCCAGAATCTCCCCGGCCAGACAGGCCTGCAAACGTTCGCGGTGTGTGATGTTTGTCATGCTTGTTCTCCCGGATGGATCACCTCATCCAGAATGTTTTGCAGTTCTTTCTCCTCGACATCCTGCTGCTGAAAATAGTTTTGCATGAACGCAGAACGACGCAGACGCAGAGCAAGGGGGGCAACGGCGTGAATATCCTGAGGCCCAACCTCCATACGGGCATCTGCAATGGCATGGGCGCGCGCGGCCTCAAACAAAGTAATCTCTGCCCGCAGAGAATCGATCTCCAAACGTTCGATCAATTCCAGCCCCAGATTGGCCACATCATCTGGGATCTCCACCTGAGGGAGCAATTCGCGCGCCGCCTGTATATCCTCCTGCGCCAGCGCCGTGCTGGGAGCGAACTGACGCGCCACCTGCCGCGGGTTGGTCATGTAGGCGCGCGCCCGGCGGTACGCCTCCAGCCGCTGAGCGCGGTCCTTCAACCCCCGGACGATCACGCGCAGCCCAAAGCGATCCAGGATTTGCGGGCGCAATCGCCCTTCCTCCGGATTCATCGAGCCGATCAGCACAAAGCGGGAACGAAACGTAGCCGTCACCGCGCCCCGGCGCACGTGATAGTAGCCCTGTGCGGCAGCGTCCAGAATGGCATCTACCACATCGTCGGCCAGCAGGTTGACCTCGTCCACATAGAGCAGATTGCGGTCGGCCTGCGCCAGAATGCCTTTCCGCAGGCGCACCTGTCCGCGCAACGCGGCGCGCTCGTCCAGTCCGCCAACCACATCTTCCAGACGGGCGTTGAGCGGCAACTCAATCAGGCGAACCCGATCCAGCCTCGCCAGCGGTTTGCCTTCGGCATACTTTTTGGCACAATCCGGGCAGACGGCATCCATCCCCCCGGCTTCGATATCCTCCGGCATACAGCCGTAATAACACAGACTGCGCAGCGTTTTGGGCAGCAACTCCGGCAGGCTGCGCACCGCGGTGGTCTTTCCTGTGCCGCGCGGCCCGATCAACAACACGCCGCCCAGGTGAGGGTTGATCATCGCCAGCAACAACGCCAGCTTCATCTCATCCTG
>RFKO01000012.1 GCA_003694235.1 Anaerolineae bacterium | reverse complement strand
TGCGGGCGCTGACTTCCAGATCGAGACTGGTGCTCAGGTTGTTGCGCCCGCCCCACAGCATGCGGCCATCGGGCGTGAGGCGGAAATAATTGAGGAACCATTTGGAATCCCAGAACACGCGCCCCCGGGGGCTGATTTCGGCGCGCAGTTCGGGAGGCAGCGGCGCGGTGACGATGCTGTAACTGCCCACCGGGATGACGCGCGAGCGCAGGCCGGGGACGAGAGCGTCGGTATAGCCGTTGGTGGCGGTGATCACCTCGCCAGCGCGTAACACCCCGCGGCTGGTGTGCACTTCGAAGTCGCCTCCTTCGCGCCGCACCTGCCGGACTGTCGTGTGCTCGTACAACTGCGCCCCATAGCGAGCCGCCACGCGCGCCAGCCCGAAGACCAATTTGGCAGGGTGCAGCCCCGCCCCGTGCGGGTCCACGATGCCGCCAAAATACGCCGGGCTGCCGATCTCCTCGCGCAAGGCATCCGGCGGCACCAGACGCAGTTCATGGCCGAGGTGTTTTCTGTGCCAGGCTAGCCGCTCTTTGAAGCCTTCGTAATGCGAAGGTTTGAAGGCCACACACAGGTCGCCGTTCTGCTGGAAATCGCAATCCACGCCCTCTTCGTCCACCAGTTCTCGGATCAGGTCGAGGGCATCCAGCGAGGCCTGCCAGAACGTGCGTCCCATCGCCTCGCCGTAGCGTTTGAAAATCGTCGGCGCGCCGGCCTTCAGCCCGCAGCCGGTGATGCCGCCGTTGCGCGAGGAGGCGCCCCAGCCGATGGACTCGCGTTCCAGCACGGCCACGGATGCGCCGCTCTTCGCCAGCGTGCGCGCCGCGCTCAGGCCGGTGTATCCGCCGCCGATGATGGCGACATCCACCGCGGAGGGGAGTTCATCCGCGACCGGGAGGTCGGGAGGACGGGGGTGATGATCAGGCCAGAAGGGAGTAATGTTCAAGTCGCGATAATCCATAGTTCAACAGAGAGGACACAAGGCACAAGACGCAAGATGAGGTGCAAGGCACACAATAGGGGCTTCAAGACGTTGCCCGCTTTCGGACAGCCTTCACCAAACCGTTCAGTGTTCGTCCAGTTTCTGCCCGCAACGCCTCGAGGTGTTCAAAGGTTTCATCGGGAAGATATCCCAATCGGTTTGCCAGATGCAAGTAGTACTCAACCTCCGATAACGATCCTTCGGAATACCCTAAGAAGCGCAAGAATTCAGCCTGAGTTTGTCTTCCTGAACCTTCGGCGATGTTTGCGGCCACAGACACTGCTGCCCGGCGGATTTGCGAGGTCAGCCCAAACAGTTCTTCTTTCGGGAAGAACTGTTTCGTCGCCAGATAAATCTCGTAAACCAGTTCATCGGCCTTCTGCCAGGCGAGGATTTTCCTGAAATCTCTGGCCATTAGGGAACCTCAACTTGGTGTCTGTATCTTGCCGCTTGCGTCTTGCGACCTCATCACCTGCGACTTGCGCCTCAATACGGAAACCAATACTCCTTCACACCACCTTCCACATCCCAATGCACATGCTTGACATCGGTGTACTCATCCAGCCCTTCCTGGCCGAGTTCGCGCCCCAGGCCGGACATCTTCATCCCGCCGAAGGGGCCGGCGAAGTTGTCGGTCAGCGGGTCGTTGATCCAGATCGTGCCGGCGCGCACTTCCTCGAAGAAGCGTTTGACCAGCCGGGCGTCGCGGGTCATCAGCGAAGCGCCCAGGCCGTAGGGAGTGTCGTTCGCCAGGGCGATGGCTTCGTCGAAATCGCGGTACGGCATCAGCGGGATGACCGGCCCGAAGGTCTCCTCGCGCATCAGGCGCATGGAGTGATCCACGCCGGTGACCACCGCCGGGGCGAGGAAAAAGCCGCGGGAGAGGTGTTCCGGCCGCCTGCCGCCGACCAGAATGCGCGCCCCGGCGGCCACGGCTTCGCTCAGTTGCGCCTCCACCTTCTCGCGGAAGCGGTCGCGGATCATCGGGCCGATGTCGGTGCCCTCCTCCAGGCCGTTGCCCAGGCACAGTTTGCCCACGAAATCGGCCAGTTCCTCGCTGAACTGCCCGAAGATGCTCTCATGGACGTAAACCCGCTCGGTGCTGGTGCACACCTGCCCGGCGTTGATCAGCGCTGCGTAGGCCAGCCCGCGGACGGCCATCTCCATCTCCACATCAGGGGCGATCGCCATCGGATCCTTGCCGCCCAGTTCGAGGTGCAGTTTCTTCATCATCGGCGCGGCCAGCGAGGCGATGCGCTGCCCGACCGCCAGCGAACCGGTGAAAGCGATCACCGGCACATCGGGATGCGTGACCAGCGGCTCGCCGGCCTTCGGTCCGTAGCCGGTCACCACATTGACCACGCCAGGGGGCAGATGGTCGCAGGCCACCTCGATCATCTTCAAGGTAGAGAGCGGCGTGAGTTCGGAGGGCTTGATCACCACCGTGTTGCCCGCCGCCAGCGCCGGGGCCATCTTCCAGGCCAAAAGCAGCAGCGGGTAATTCCACGGGATGATGCAGCCCACCACGCCGTACGGCTCGCGGATGACGAAGTTGAATTGCCCGGCCTCCCCGGAGGGGATCACCCGCCCGCGCTGGTGACGCCCCAGTTCGGCGTAGTAGTCGAAGGTCTCCTCCACCCACCACAGTTCCTCATCGTTTTCGGGGATGGGCTTGCCTTCTTCTTCGGTCAGCAGGCGGACGAGGTCGTCGTGGTGGGCGCGGATTTTCTCCGCCACGGCGTGCAGGGCGGCGGCGCGCTCATTGGCCGGGGTGCGCCGCCAACCGTCGAAGGCGCGCTTTGCCGCCGCCACCGCGGCCTGCACATCCTGCGCCGTGCCGCGCGGGGCTTCTCCCAGCACCTCCTCGGTGGCCGGGTTGATGACCCGAATGGTCTCGCTGGCGTTCCCGCCGGTGAACCTGCCGTCGATGAACATGGGCATTCCTGTCGTAAATACAGTACAAATGGGTGATTGGGTAACTGGGTAACTGGTGACTGGTAACTGATAACTACCTGCCACCGCGTCCCCCAGTTACCCTCTCACCGCTCAACTAATTACCGGCTGACTTGACCTCATCCCACAGCCGTTGGTAGAGCGACTCGGCCTCGCCCACCGGGCGGATGAACTGTAGTTTGTCCAGCACCTCGGCAGGCGGGTACACCGTGGGGTCTTCCAGGAACTCGGCG
>RFKO01000088.1 GCA_003694235.1 Anaerolineae bacterium | reverse complement strand
AGTGTTGTTGTGCACCAGCGCGCCGATGCGGACATGATCGCCGACGACCAGGAAACGCGGTGTGAGCGGTCGTACCAGCAGGTCTTTGCTGGTGACCAGATAAGTCTCGGCCTGTCCTACCCGCGTGTCGGCCGTCAGGCCGCGCACATCCACATGCCAGGTGGTCAGGCTGTCGGGCAGCGTCAGCGTGACCTCGGCGCGCCCATCGGCATCTGTGACCACTTGTGGCTGCCAGTACGCCGTGTCGGGGAAGTCTTCGCGCACGATGACCTCTCCCCCGCCGCCGCCTCCGCCCATGCCCAGCGGCTCAAACGTGCGTCGGTGCACGTAGCGCGCCAGCGAGAGGCCGGTTCGTACGCCCAGCGGTTGTCGTCCGTAGAACGCCTGCTCGATGCTCACGGCGTTTGGCTCGGCGAGCATCAGTGCGGCCAGGTCGGCCACACGCAGGGAGAATTCTCCCTGCACCGGGTTTCCCTGCGCGTCGGTGACGCGCAGCTGGAAGGTGACTTCCTGGCGCGGCTCGAGGTGTTCCGGGCAATTGAAGCCCGCTTCACAGGTTACGCTGCGTCCCTGATGAACGCCGGTGATCTCCACGTTGAGCTCGAACGCCGCTGCGCTGACCGGCAGGTTGATGTACCCCTGCCGGAAATCCGGACGGCCATCCGCGCGGTTGCCCAGCAGTGTGACCGAAAGATAGACGTTCGGGGCATCTTCCTCGCTCAGTTCCAGCGGGAGGGTGGAACCGTTGGCTTCCAGTAGCGTGGTGAAATACCGCAGGATGCTGCCGCGTTCCACCGTCACCAGGACCGGGACGGAGACGCCGAAGGGGTTGGGGACGAAGACCTGGGCGGTATCGCCGGGCGCGTATTCGCTGCGGTCGGCCATCAACGGCAGGCGCTGATTCGGCAATCTGGGCCAGCGCGCCTGCCCTGCGCCGCCGACCCAGAGCAGTGCCTGGGTGATCGTTTCTCCCTCCAGCCCGCGCACCTCCAGTTGATACACCCCCGCCTCCGGCGGTGTGAAGGCCAGACGCGCCACGCCATCCGGGCCGGTGCGAAAATCGGCGCGTGAGACATCCTCGGTGATCTTGCGAAACTCCGGCAGGCCATAGCGGTATTGCGGATCGATCCGTTCCCAGGTCACACGCTGGAAGACGGCAACCAGCTCTTTGTTCGCCACAGGGAGGCGCTCCCAATCCACGGTGCGCACTTCGAAGCCCATCATCTCATCGGCCCGGCCAGTCCATGAGTCCGGGCGCACGGCGATGTAGTATCTCGCCGGATGAACCAGCCACTCCGTCCGCGCGCTGACCGGCAGGTCGCTTTCGTCCTGTACCGTGGCCTCCAGGATATAGCGATAAGGCGTATCGGTTTTAGGGAAACTCAAGTCAACCGACAACATCCCCTGCGCATCGGTCTGCCCCTCTCCATGAGGCAACGATTCTTCCTCCCCGACTCCGATCTCCCAGAAAGAATACCAATGGAGGTCTGCTTTGCCGACGGCATAACCGGGGTAGATGAACGGTTCTGGACGCTGGTAAAGGTACCATGAGACCGGCAGATCGCTCGCCGGCGCATCGAAGAAGTAACGCGCCTGCACCTGCGCGCTCAACGACTCGCCGGCCAGGTAGGGACGATCTTCGCCGCCCTGCACCTGTACGTTGATCTCCGGTTTGCGATATTCGGCGACCTGAAAGTAGAGCGTCTCATAGGGGGTGCTCAAGGTGTAATAGCCGGGTTGCGCTTCCTCGGGGAGGACATACGTCCCGTGGGTTGTGCCGTACTCGGAGAGAGGGAGTTCTTCTTCCAGTACGGTTTTCCCTTCGGCATCCGTCAGACTCAGCGGCAGAGTTTGGATGGATGGCAGCGAGTACCGCCCGTTGTAAGCCTGGCGCACAACCACGCGGAAGGAGACCGTCTGCCCGGGGCGGTATATCGGCCGGTCGGTGTAGATGTAGGTCTGCAATCCTGGCGGCTGAAAGTTGAATGACAGCCCAAAATTGTAGGGGCGTACACCCTGGTTCCAATCCGACGCCGTGAAGGCAAAATCTGCCTCGCCCGGCGCACCGATCACGGCGTAGTAATCCCAGTTGGTTTCCCCTTGCGGCGAGATCGTGGCGTAGAACAGGCCGTTGGCATCGGTAGTGCCGCTGGCGAGCGGGACTCCGTTTTGCAGGTAGATGGTCACCTGCGCGCCGGCCAGCGGCAGTTGCGTGTGTGCATCTACGGCCCAGACCAGCGCCTGCGTGGGGCTGACTTTGAGCGTCATCTGCACATCGCTGACGATCAGAAGGTAGGGGCCGGGGGGGTAATCTATCTCCGGCGCTTCCAGCCGCAGAAAGTACGCCCCCGGTTGCAGTTGTTCGCCCTCAGGTTGTAGCGGGATCTCTATCGTGTGCATGCGGTCGCCGGGCACGTTGAGCGTCTCTTCCCACGTCGTAACGTCCTCCGGGATGTACTCCTGGAAGACATCGTAATCGCCGGTGTACAACTGCAGGAACTGCTCCCATGAAATCCGTCCCACGCTCATGGTGAGCTGTGAAATGCTGGCTGCCTGGACGCTCAAGGTGGTATCCTGGGGGGTGAGGTACAAGACGCGGGAATAGGAGGGGAAAAACAGGTCAGGGCGCAGTGGTTCGGTTTCGAATTCCAGAACGTGGCTTTTGCCCAGAGTCTGTCCCCAGCGATCGCTCATCTCCGGCGCGACGGTCAGGCGATAAGATGTGAGCGGTTGGAAGTCGCCGTACACCACGAGTTCGTTGTCATTCTCCACCCAGAGATCGAAGTTGTCCACAGGCGGTTCGATGCGTATCCGCGATTCGAGTCCCTCCTCCTGAAGCGGGGCGGTGAATCTCAGGCGGACGCTCTGGTACTGCTCCAGGATGCCCTGGGGTGGGGGATTGGTGTCCAGCAGCGCCAGGTCCGGCACGGTGGTGAAGGAAAAAGCGTAAGGGGAGGGCAGCGGCGCTCCGCCAAGCGCCAGCACGCCTGCTGGCAACGCCACGGTGTAACGCGTCTGGCGTTGCAGCAGCGCGGCGGGGGTAAACGTCAGGCGGGTGAAGTTTTCGTCCCAGGTGACGCGGCCGTCAACCGGCACGCCGCTCGCGGCGGTCACGCGCAACGCGGCTTCCACACTGGAAGCGTCCATTGGTTGGTTGAAGCTCAGGGTGATCTCTGTGTCCAGGGGAACGCTGCTTTGCTCGGGGGAGGGAGATGTCTCGATCAATCGTGGCGCAACGGTGGAAAACTGCCAGGAAACAGAGGTGGCCAGCTTTGCTCCGGTGGTGGCGCGCAAATCCGGGTTCAGCGAAACGGTGTACGTGCTGCCCCCGTATAACCCTTTTTGGGGATAAAAGGCATAGGTGCTGGTGTTGATCCATCTGCCCTCTCCGGCGACGGCCGGCTCGATGCTCAGCGGCGAGGGGAGGGCTTCCTGAGCGGCGCCCAGGGCCACGACCGGCTGGTTGAAGGTGACCACAATCGCCGAGGCCGGGTTGACATCGGTTTGCCCGGATGAGGGCAGCATGTCAACGACTTCCAGCGGGGGCGGCGTGAGGAAGGTTAGCGTCCGCTCTGCCGGCAGCGTCAACCCGTTGGCCGCCTGCGCCGAGGCTGCGACGACCAGTCTCAGGCGGGCATCGGGCGGCAGAGCGGAGAGCGGCAGGATTTGCAGGTTGCGGTCGTCTTTCCAGGAAAACTGCGCCGCCACGCTCTGTCCCGAGACCAACAGCTGTACCGCGGCCTGCACGCTGGCAGCATCCATGGCTTGGTTGAAGGTCAGTGTCAGGGGAGTGCCCAGAGGCCAGACGCTTCCTTCCGGCGGGTTGCTGGCGATCACGTCGGGAGGCAGGGGCAGCGGCGTGGGGGTGATGGTCGGACGCGGCGTGACGGTGGCTGCGCTGTTCAACGATTGGATCTGCGCCGGTAGCCCACAGGCCAGTACCAGCAGAAATGAGGTGCAAATCAGCCATAACCTGGGTTTCATCTCCGGCCTCCTTCCACGCCGACATTGGGCGGGACTATGGGCTTTATGCTGTGCTGATCGCGCCGCTCCCGCGTGATGCGGGGATCTGGTTGGGACGTCGGCGCTGCCCAGCCTGTCCCGGTAGCTGGCGATGCTTGCTCTTCAATTCTAGCACAGGCGCGACCTGAGGAGCAGCCTCTGGATGGGAGCAAGCCAATGTTATAGCGCGCCGCGGATGTGGCTGCATCAGCCCAGTCATCAGGTGGGATTATCGTTCCCTCTCTGTTTGCCGCTCTGGGATTAGGTTGTCGTTGATGTTCGTCAATGATGTCATGGCGAGAAGGGCGCAAGCCCGACGAAGCCATCTCCCAGCCTGAGGAGGAGATTGCGCCTCGGGCGAGCCCCACGGGGCGAGGTACCTCAGGCCGTGGCCATCGGCTGCCTGCCCTGAGCGAAGTGAAGGGTATACGCTTGTGTTCCTGACCAACAGCTCTTTCGTGCACCCTCGGCATGGGGGGAGCACTAAAAAGTTGTTGTTGATGTTGGTCAAAATACGCTAAACGTTTTGTCACTCTGAGGAAGCGAAGCGACCGAAGAGTCTCACCTTGGTGAGAACGAGATGCTTCGCTCCGCTCAGCATGACACATCCGCTGGCTCGTTTCCTACAACTTTTTAGCGCACCCCGGCATGCACTTCGCGGAATATCTGTGCGGTTCGTGGTAAACTCTGCCTCATGACCGAACTGAAAGGATTGGAGCGGGCGCGCTATGTGCAGGGGATGTTCGCCCGCATCGCACGACACTATGATTTGATGAACCGCCTGATGACCTTTGGTCAGGATATCTTCTGGCGGCGGGAGGTCATCCGGCGGGCGCAATTGCCCGATGATGGGTTGCTGCTCGATCTGGGCGCGGGCACAGGTGACCTGGGGTTCGAGGCGCGGCGACAACACCCCGGCGTGCGCACCGTGGAGGCCGATTTTACGTTGGAGATGATGCGCGTTGGGCGCAGCAGACCGGGTGGCGCCGGCCTGATCTGGACGGGGGCGGACGCCCTGCACCTGCCCTTTCCCGATGAGCAGTTCGACGCCGTGGTCTCCGGTTTTTTGTTGCGCAACGTGATTGATGTGCAGCAGGCGCTGGAGGAGCAGCGTCGTGTGCTTCGGCCTGGTGGCGTGATGGTGGCGCTGGATACCACCCGTCCGCAGCGTTCTCTCCTCACGCCTTTGATCCGGCTGCACATGCACGTGGTCATCCCGCTGCTGGGGCGTTTGATCGCCCGTCAGGGAGAGGCCTACAACTACCTGCCGGCTTCCTCGGAGGCCTTTTTGCGCGCCGAGGAACTGGCTGCCCGCATGGCCGCGGCCGGCTTCCGTGAGGTCGGCTTCCGGCGGCTGAACTTTGGCACGGTGGCGCTTCATTGGGGCAGGAAGTGAGCGGGCGCGACCTCGCCAAAGCCGCCCTGAGAGGCGAACCTTCCTACGTCTGGCGGGCCGGTCAGCAGCGCCGCCTGGAGATGATCCGGCGCGCTGCCGGTGAGCGTCTGCATGGGCGCGTGCTGGAGAACGGCTGCGGCGTGGGGATGTATGTGGAGAAGCTGAGCGCCTTCGGGGGTGAGGTGATCGGCCTGGAGTACGATCTTGAACGTGCCGTCGAGGCCCATCAGCGCGCGCCGCACATCGTCAACGCTGCCGGGGAGGAACTTCCCTTCCCCGACGGCACTTTCGACCTGCTTCTCAGCCACGAGGTGATCGAACACGTGCGCGACGATCGCCTGGCGGTGCAGGAGATGGTGCGCGTGCTCAAACCCGGCGGGCGGGCGGTGGTTTTCTGCCCCAACCGCGGCTATCCCTTCGAGACGCATGGGGTGTACTGGCGGGGGAAATACCGCTTTGGCAATATCCCCCTGGTCAATTACCTGCCGCGCCGCCTGCGCGACCGGCTTGCGCCGCACGTGCGGGTTTACTCGCGGCGCGACATGGAGCGCTTGTT
>RFKO01000087.1 GCA_003694235.1 Anaerolineae bacterium | reverse complement strand
CAATGAGGCTGGACGAGGCCAAAAAACGCTGGGAAGAAGAAACGCTGCGCCCGGTGCTGGAACGCTTCCCGGAGCGCAAGCAGGAATTCACCACCGCCTCGGGAATCCCGCTGCCGCGGGTTCCCCTGCCATCTGGTGAAGAGCCGGATTACATCGAGAAACTCGGCTTCCCGGGGGAATATCCTTTCACCCGCGGGGTGCAGCCGACCATGTACCGCGGCCGGTTGTGGACGATGCGGCAGTACGCCGGTTACGCCACCGCTGAGGAATCCAACGCCCGCTACCGCTATCTGCTCTCTCAGGGACAGACCGGCCTGTCGGTGGCCTTCGACCTGCCCACGCAGATTGGCTACGACGCGGACGACCCGATGGCGGCCGGGGAGGTCGGGAAGGTCGGCGTCTCTATCTCTTCTCTGGAAGACATGGAAATTTTGTTCCGCGAAATACCGCTGGAGAAGGTCTCCACCTCGATGACCATCAACGCGCCGGCGGCGGTTTTGCTGGCGATGTACATCGCGGTTGCCAAACGGCAGGGCGCTGAAGTCAGCCGGCTGCGCGGCACGATTCAGAACGATATCCTCAAGGAGTACATTGCCCGCGGCACGTACATCTTCCCGCCCAAGCCTTCCATGCGGTTGATCACCGATGTGTTCCAGTATTGCCAGCGCGAGATTCCGCGCTGGAACACGATCAGCATTTCGGGGTATCACATCCGCGAGGCCGGTTCGACCGCGGTGCAGGAGGTGGCTTTCACGCTGGCGAACGGCATCGCCTACGTGCAAGCCGCCATCGACGCCGGGCTGGATGTGGATGGCTTCGCCCGGCAACTTTCCTTCTTCTTCAACGCGCACAATAACTTCCTGGAAGAGATCGCCAAGTTCCGGGCGGCGCGTCGCCTGTGGGCCAGGATCATGCGCCACCGCTTTGGGGCGCAAAAGCCGCGCTCGTGGATGTTGCGCTTCCACACCCAAACCGGCGGTTCAACCCTGACCGCGCAGCAGCCGGAGAACAACATCGTGCGCGTCACCCTTCAGGCGCTGGCCGCGGTGTTGGGCGGCACGCAATCGCTGCACACTAACAGTATGGATGAGGCTCTGTGGCTGCCCACCGAAAAATCCGTGCGCGTGGCCCTGCGCACCCAGCAGATCATCGCCTACGAATCCGGCGTGGCCGACAGCGTGGACCCGCTGGCCGGTTCGTACTTGATCGAACACCTGACCGACGAAATCGAACGCCGCGCCGAGGCCTACATCCAGAAAATCGATGAGATGGGTGGTGCGCTGGCTGCCATCGAGCGCGGCTATATCCAGAACGAGATTCAGGAAGCGGCCTATCGTTACCAACAGGCGGTGGAACGTGGTGAGCAGATCGTGGTAGGGGTCAATCGCTTCCAGGTGGAAGAGCAGGTGGATCTCGAACCGCTCAAGGTGAACCCGGCCATCGAGCAGAGTCAACGCGCCCGGCTGGCCGCGCTGCGCCAACGACGGGACAACAACAAGGTCAGCGCTTTGCTGGCGCGGCTTGAAAACGCGGCGCGCAGCGACGAGAACCTGATGCCGTTGTTCATCGAGTGTGTGGAACACGATGTCACACTGGGCGAAATCTGTGGCGTGCTGCGGGACGTGTGGGGCGAGTACCAGCCCCCAACCTGGGTGTGATTGGTTCATCGGTGCATTGGTTGCATTAGTTGCATCGGTTGCATTGGCGTCGCGCTGAGCGAAGTCGAAGCGTCGGTTAGTCAGTTGGTCAATTGGTCGGTTGGTCGGTTAGTCTGCTGGTCGGTTGGTCTGGTAGTTGGTGGCGAGTGTCATGCTGAGGCCGGAGGCCGAAGCATCTGGCCGGAGGCCGAAGCACCTGTGCTGAGCGCACCGAAGCACCTGTGCTGAGTGTATCGAAGCACCTGGCCGGAGACCGAAGTGTCCTGCGTCTCGACTGCGCTCTCTTTGTTCGCTCCGCTCGACGCGAAGGAGCATTGCGTTGGCTACGACAAGAGGCCACATCTTGTATCGAAAAACGCTCTTCATTTTCCTGGGGTTGTTGCTGTTCTTTCTGCCGGTGGTGCCGCTGGAGTATGCTCCCGTAGTCCCTCATCCGACCTATCGTCTGGTGTGGCGCTCGCTGGCAGACGTGCTGTACGCCTGGTTCTCCCCCATACCCGGCGTGTCCTACCGCTTCGCCTGGGGGACTGTGCCGATGCTGGCAGCGCTGTCGCTGGCGCTGGGCTGGCTGGTTTACGCTTTTTTCAAGGAGAATCCAAATGGCGCGAATCAAACGCATTGATCACGTTGCTCTGGTCGTAGATGACATCGATGCCGCTCTTGGCTTCTGGCGCGACGCGCTGGGGCTGGAGCTCAGCCATGTGGAGGATGTGCCCGAACAGGAGTCGGTGGTCGCCTTTCTGCCCACGGGCGAGAGCGAAGTAGAACTCGTGCGACCGACAACCGATGACTCCGGCGTGGCGAAGTACCTGCGCAAGCGCGGGCCGGGGATGCATCACATCTGCCTTGAGGTGGACGACATCGAGGAGATGCTGCAACAGCTCAAAGAACGCGGCGTGGAGCTGATCAACGAGACGCCCACGCTGGGCACCGGTGGGAAGAAAATTGCTTTCATTCATCCGCGCAGTACACAGGGCGTGCTGGTAGAGTTGTATGAACTCAGCCCACAAGAGCCGCAGATTCGCCTGGAGCGTGCCCGCCATCTGGCTGAACGGGTGGTGGCGCGTGGCCGCGCCATGGCTGTCACAACCTATGCTTTCCTGCGCGGTCTGAGACGGAACGGAGAAGAATGAAGGGCTTGCGACGTTTCCCCTCGCATGGCTGGCTGGGATTGGGGTTGATCGCGGTGTTCTGGCCGCTCAACTGGCTGCTGGAAGGGCCGCGCACCCATTGGGGGTTCTTTCCCCTTTGGCTGGGGTTCTGTTTGACGGTGGATGGCCTTACGGTTTGGCGCAAAGGCGATTCGCTGTTGCGGCGCAACTCGCGGCGTTACATTGGTCTGTTTCTGGTCTCCGCGCCGGGATGGTGGCTGTTCGAGCTGTTCAACGCCCGCCTGAAAAACTGGTACTATGACGGACGCGAACTCTTCACCGACCTGGAATACGGTGTGCTGGCTTCTATCGCCTTTTCCACGGTCATCCCCGCTGTGTTCGGAGCGGCTGAGTTGATGGGGACGTTCGATTGGGTGCGCCGCTTCCGCCGCGGCCCGTCCATTCGCCCATCGGCGCGCACGCAAAGAACGTTCTTCCTCCTCGGAGGAAGCATGATGGCGCTGATGCTCCTCTGGCCGCGCTACTTCTTTCCCTTCTTGTGGCTCAGCCTGTATTTTCTGGTAGAAGCACTCAATATGCGACTGGGCAATCGAACGCTGTTGGATGACCTTCAGCGCGGCGACTGGCGGGCGGTGGCTGCGCTGTGGGGCGGTGTGCTGCTGGCCGCTTTCTTCTGGGAGATGTGGAATTATTTCTCCTATCCCAAGTGGATTTACACCGTGCCTTTTGTCAACTTCTGGCATATCTTTGAGATGCCTTTACTGGGCTATGGCGGCTACCTGCCGTTTTCGCTGGAGTTGTTCGCCCTCTACCATCTGGTGATGGGATTGTTGGGCGACAGGCGATCGACCTACCTCAAACTGGTAGCCTGACCGGATAAGAAAACGCTGTCCGTGTCCGTGGTCTGTGGTCTGTGGTCTGCCTCTGCCCTCCACGTTCTCTGTCATCTGCGCGGGGCTACGATATAATCCGAACGGCAGCCTTGCTTGCCGCGGTCTCCCCTGTCATGCATGCTATGGGAGGGGTTTTGTTTGTCTGAAAGGATGTTTGCATGGCGCACGTTTCCCATAAATTGAAAAACCCGTTCGAGGGGGCATTGGCCGGAGGAGGCGATCCTGCTACCTCGCCGCTGTACGTCTTCGGCCCGTTCTTGAAGTTGATTGTGGTCGCCGGAGTGGCAGAGGTGACCTTTGGCGCCTCGGTGTGGCTGGTGGTGCTCACCATCGCGGTGGTCTCGGCCATGTATCGTTTGGTGATGCAATGGGTCACCGATGGCAGCGGCGGCAGCGGGCTGAGTGAAGAGGAATTCGGCAGTTGGGCGGCCAAAATCAACGCGGGCATTACTTTCGTCGAATACACCCTGACGTTTCTGGTCAGCATGGCGGCGATGGTCACGTTCATTGCCGACCGTGTGCCGGTGCTGAACCGCGAAGTGTTCCTGGGCGTGCAGTACCGCACGCTGGTAGCGATTGCGTTGAGCGTGTTCACCGGCTGGCTGGTCAACCGTGGCCCAAAGATGGCGGCGCGCACCTTCGGCCCGGCCACGTTTGGGGTGTTGTTACTGCTCTGGGCAATGATTCTCGCCACGCTGATCCGCTTCGGCCTGCACCTGCCGGATTTCAACCTGCAGGCGTTTCATCCGCGCTATCTGCATTTCACGCTGGGCGGCTATGTGCGCATCCTGGCGGTGATGACGGGCATTGAGGTGTTTGCCAACATGGTGGCCGCCTTCGATGGCAGTGAGGCGGAGAAGAGCAAAAAAGCCTTCAACAGCCTGTTGATCATCATGGGCACGACCGGCGCCACCATGCTGATCGTCGGCCCGGCGATCTTTCGCCTTTCCAACCCGCGCATCGAGGAAGTCTCGGTTTTCACCCAAACGATGGACGCTTTGCTCCCTGCGCCGCTCCCTTACCTGGGGACGTTGGTAGGCATTGCCGTGTTGATGTCGGCCTCGGCGGCCAGCGCGCAGGGTTTGCAGAATCTGGCGCTTGGCCTTTCCGAGCGCCGTTACATCCCGCCTGTGCTGGGGCAGCGCAACCGTTTCGAGGTGGCCGATAAGCCGGTCTGGATTGAGGTCGGCATCGTTTCGGTGTGTTTTCTCTTCTTTGGCACCAGCGAGGAAACGTACCTGGCCCTCTACGCCGCCGGCGTGTTTGTGCTGCTCAGCATGACCGGCTGGGCGGTGACGCGCCGCCTGTTTCGGCAGTTGGGGGAGCAGTTTTCCCCCAGCGACCTTTTGCTGATCATCGGCACGGTGGTGGCAGCGCTGCTCACCAGTGGCGCCACACTGGTGATCTTTGTCGAACGTTTCACCGAAGGGGCGTGGACGTATGTGCTTTTTATCCCCTTGCTCTATGCGGTGTTTTCCTACTTCCGCTCGCGGCTGGGTGCCCCCAGCCCGGTGATGGATTACCTCGGGCGGCTGGATGCTGTTCAACTGGCCGGTTTTGGCTTTGGACAGATGTCGCCGGCCTCCCTGGAGGCCAAAGCCCCCGCTGCTGTTTCGCTGGCAGACCTGCGCTGGGAGCCGGAACCCATCCAGCGCAGCCGCTGGCGTGAAGAACAGGTGACCATTCAATCGCTGGTCGTGTTGCTGGATGGCTCGAAAAACGCGGAAGGCGCGCTACCCTGGACGCGTCTGCTGTGCCGCCAGACCGGTGCCCGTCTGACACTGCTTTCTTCCATCAAGAACCATACACCCGAACTGCAAGAGCGTTTCGATGCCAGTCGGCAGCAGCGTCTTGCCTATCTGGAGGATGTGCGGCGGGAGCTGGAGGCTGAAGGGATTGAAGCGGAAGCCCTCGTCCGTGCCGGTTTCATCGCCGATGCCACCCAGGCGCTGCTGCACGAGCGTTCGATAGACCTAGTGGTCACCACCACGCGGGGCAAATCGGGAGAGACGCACTGGTTGAGCGGCGGTGTCTCGCAAAAGCTGGTGCAAAAGGTGCGCCATCCGTTGTTGCTGATCAACCTGGATGAACATGGTCAACCTCATCCTCCCATGCTGGAGCGTATTCTGGTCACGCTGGACGGTTCGATTTATTCGGAGAGGGTGTTGCCTTATGCCCGTTTCCTGGCGCAGACCTTTG
>RFKO01000341.1 GCA_003694235.1 Anaerolineae bacterium | reverse complement strand
TCGAAGGCCAGGCCGGTTTGCAGGTTCTCGACGATGAACACGCAGGCCAGGGGGAGATCCAGCGCGGCGATGTCATCGACGGGCGCCTCGATGTCGCCCAGTCCGCCGAGTCGGCAGCGCAGATTCGCATCGAGGAACCGCAGGCGCAGCCGGGCCGGCAGACGGCGCAGTCCGGCAAGGGCGTACAGATCTTCGCTGCCTTCCCGGCCTTGCAGGCGCGCCAGCCAGTCGGTGACGACCCGCCGGTGGCCTTCCAGCCACTTGCCGTCGACGCCGGGCACGGGCAACTGGCGGATCAAAAGGCCGGAATCGGGATGTGTGAGCAGCCAGTCGAGCAGCTGCCACAGGCGTTCGAAGTCCTCCTCCTGCCATTCGGCCAGCACCGTCCAGTTTCGTGCGGCATGTGGCGCCAGAACCGGCCAGCACTCACGAATCCGCGCAAGACGCTCTTCCGCAGTGCGCCATGGCCCTTCCAGTCCGCATGCGGTCATGGCCTCAATCGGTGAATCGAAGACGATCCGCTCGGGCACCTGTTGCCTGCCCAAGCTGGACCAGCGCCGTTCCGCCCATTCGATGCGCCCCGGTCCCGACCACCGGTTCCAGGCCTCGACCCACTGGCGCATCCAATCGAGATGCTGCTGCGCCTCCCGTTCGGTGGGTACGCCCAGGGAGAAGCGCAGGGGCCATTTCCCCTCCCCTCGCAGCCAGGCCGCTCGCTGCCGCTGGCAACGGGTGCACAGTCGGGCGATCAGGGCCTCGGGATCAAGCCATCTGCTCTTGACCATGCGCCTGCCGGGGAAGATCGAGCCGCTGGCGGGTCTCGTCGTATTCGATGGCCAGGGTGGCGGAATGGCGGCGGTCGGTGATTTCGACGAAACAGGCGCCGCCGATGAACGGCTCCAAGGTCATGACCGCCTTGAGGGGGGTGGCCACGATCATTTGGAAGCCGAAACGGTCGAAGATGCCCATGGCCAGCTCGGTGAATTCGTTGTCGGCCTTGCCGAAGGCCTCGTCCAGCACCACTGCGGCATAGCGGGGCAGGCCGTCCTCGCTGCCACCTAGCTGGTAGCGCAGCGCGGCCGCCAGGCAGGTGGTGGCCAGCTTCTCCCGCTGGCCGCCCGACTTGCCGGCGCCGGAGCGGTAGATCTCCACCTCGCCGCCCTCGGCGTTCAGCTCCCGGCCGATGAACTCCACGTGCAAGCGCACATCCAGCACCAGATCGCGCCAGCGGCGGGTTTCCGCATCGTTTCCGGCGAGGCGATCCACCAGTTCTTTGAGCTGTGCGAAGCGCCGCTCCGCCCGCTGGCGATCCGCCGATTTTCCTCCCGCCGCCCAAGCATGGCTCAGGATCTCCCGCACGTGGCCTTGGAAATCCCGCACGTCCGGCAGATACCGCTCGACCACCTCGATCTGCAAATGGGTGCCGGGGTTGAACTCGGCTTCGGCCAGTCCCTCGTTGACCACCTCCATGCGCTCGCGAATGGCCTTGCGCGCCTGGGACAGCCGTGTGTTGAGCGCGGCCAGGTTCTCACTGCTTTGTTCGCGCAGCATGGTGAAGAAGCGCTCCTCGTGTCGGGGCAGACCGTCGCGCTCCAGGCGAGTGAGCAGTTGCAGGAAATCGGGCGCCGAATCCAGGGTGGCGTCCATGTCCTTGGCCGCTTCGGGCCATTCGCTCTTGAAGGCGGCGAAGGCTCGCTCGATGCGCTTGACGCACTCCGCGCGCTGCTCGCGCAAGCGGGTCAGTTCGGCATTGATCGCCCGCTCCGTCTTGCGGCGGCGCTCGTCGAGATTGCGCAGGCTCAGACGGTCGCCTTGTTTGAACCGGGCAGCGAGCGTCTCCCGATCGGCTTCATCGGGCCGCACAGCCGCTTCCAGCCGGCGCGCCACCTCTTCCTGCTGACGGCTGTACTCGTCCATCTCCTTTTCGATCATCGCAAGCTTGGTGCGCAGGTCGCGCAGCGCCTCGTCGAGCTGTTCGACGCGGTTTCGCTGCTCGCTGATCTGCCGGTCCAGATCGCGCAGTTCGGCGTTGCTCTCGTGCAGGGCCTGCAGTTCCCGATCAATCTCCGCAAGGCGATCGAGCACCGAGGCCACATCCACCTCGGTCCATTCCAGGTTGGCTAGCCGCGTGCAGGCCTGGATACGTTCGCGCGCCTTCTCCCGTTCCTGCTTGAGCTGGCGAAGTTGCGCCTCCACCTCGGCGATTTGTGCGCCCACCTCGCCGGCGCGTTGGCGGAAATGCGCCAGCTTTTCGCGGTTGTCGAAACCGAGCACCCAATGGCGGCGGTCGTCGATGGCCCGGCGATCGTCCTTCTCGTGGCGCGCGCGGCCATGGCGAACCTGGCCGGCGCGGGTGATGGCCCGCTCGGCCTTGCGGAAGGCTCGCAGGTTGTCCACGCAGGCATAGTCGAAGCGGCGCAGGAGTTCCGCTTCCAGCCAGGGTCGGAATACGGTCTCCTTGATTTTCAGCTTGTGGAACAGCGATTGGGGGCCCGGCGTCACACCACCGGCGCGCACCGCATCGCCGACCCGGTAGTAGACCAGCCGCGTGCCAAGGGCGTGGGCATCCACCCATTCGGTGAGCCCGGCGTACCGGGCCTTGTCCACCAGCAGCGACAGGGCAAAGCCATGCAATACCCGTTCGATGGCGCCACGCCAGGTTGCTTCCTCTTCGGGCACCTCCAGCAGCTCGCCGACGAAGGGCAGCTCGCTCTCGGCACAGTCCAGCGCCCCGGCCAGGCGCGCCCGCAACTCGAGCATGTGGGCGGGAATGTTGGAGGGCTGGCGCTCCATGGCCTCGATCTCCCGCCGCAAGTCAGCGAATTCCTTGGTCAGTGCGTTGTGCCGATCGCGCAGCGCGTCCCGTTGCTGCTCCCGTTCGTCCTCCTGCGCCTGCCAGGCATCGAGCCAGTTGCGGGCCTCCATCACCCGCTCGCCAAAGGCGCCGGCATTGCCGGGCACGGGCCAGTCGAGCACACGGCAGGCCTCTTCCAGGGCGCCGCGTTTCTTCTGCCGCTCGTCGCGTCGGGTCTCAAGGCGCTGCCGCTCCTCTTCCAGGCGGGCGATCCGCTCGCCGCCCCGTTCGCGATGGGCCAGTTCCAGATCGTGCAGCGTCTCTCGTGCCTGGCGCAGCCGCTCCTGCTGCTGTTCGATTTCGCCTGTCAGCCCCAGCACCTTGCCCTGCCGTTCGGTGATGGCCGCCTCCAGCAGCGCCTGTCGCCGCTCGTCTGCATAGGCGTCGATGACCGTGAGCAGACGTTCGTTGCCGGCGATGTCCGCGTCCAGCCGTTGCAGGCTGTCGTGATCCTCGCGGGCCGGCTGCAGGGTTTCCACCTGGCGGCGGGCGGTGAGCACTTCGCGATGGGCGGCATCCAGTTCTGAAAATTCGCTCACCAGCCGTTGGGCGGCGTCGAAGGTGTCCGGCCGGTCGAGCATGAACTCGCGCAGGAAACTGTTCAGATCGCCCAGGTTCTTGGCCGACTGGGTCTTGTGCAAAAGCTTCAGGGCCTGTTCCGATTCGATGTCGAGCAGGCGGCGAAAGCGTTCGCCGTAGGGGCGGAAGGTGTCGCCAAAGTGATCCACGTCTTCGAGGCGGCGCTTGAGGGCGCGCACATCCAGGTCGAAGTCGTCGAGTTCCGAAGCGATGTCGAAGTCCCGCGTGGCAATCATGAAATGCTTACGCACATCGCCGGTGGCGGTGCCGGCGCCGCGGATCCAGTAGAGGTGAACGAGGGTCACCCGCGCGCCTTCCTCGCTGGCCAGGGTAAGCGCCAGCGCCGACCAGGTGGTGCCCCGGCGCAGGTAATGGGTGGCGATGGTACCGGAGGCCTCGTCGGTGCGATCGCCCCAGGCACCGCGCACGTAACTCACGAGATTGCGATCGCGCCGGCTGCGATCGCCCTCGCGGGCGGCGGCATTGAAACTGAGCCACTGGGGCGGCGTGAGCAGGGCGGCGATGGCGTCGAGCAGGGTGGACTTGCCCGAGCCGGAGCGACCAACGAAAAGAAAGCCGCGTCGGGCGATGGTAATGTCGTGCAGGCCGTGGAAGGTGCCCCAGTTGTACACCTGCAAGCGGCACAGGCGAAACTGTCGCCGTCGTTCCCGCTCGGAAACATCCACGAACAGATCGTGCTGCCTGCTCACGGCTTCGCTTCCGCCGGTGTGCCGCGCAGTTGCGCATAGATCCGCGCCAGTTCCGCCACCTGTTCGGCCGAGAACAACAGGCCGAGGGTGGGCGAGATTTCGAAGCGTCCCTCGCTGCCGCGAATGGCGCTGATCAGGCTGTTCTTCTTGATCTTCTCGATGGCAGCCTTGGCCCGGCGCTCAAAGCCAGCCGGATCGGTATTGAGATGGCGTTCATAGAGCTGCATGTGCGACAACATCTCGTCTTGGGACACGACGGCCCGCTCTCCCCGCAGCTCGGCATCGGCGAGCAGCCCGCGCAGATGAAGCAACAGCGCAGACTCAAGAAAGGTGAGCGGCGCGCGGCGCAACAGGACAGGCGCCTCCAGATCGCCGGTATCGGCCTGGCGGACGAAGGCCACCTGCTGATCGGTGTCGAGCACCAGGTCAAGGAACAGATCGTTCAGGCGCGAGCGGATTGAGTCGCGATGCTGCAGCAGCGCTGGCCACAGGTTTCGGTGCCGGCGACCGTCCACCGAAGGGCCGATGAGCAGTTGCACTAGCACGCGGCGCGCTTCAAAGGGCAGCTCACCGCTGTCGCCCTCGAACAGAGCGGTGGTTTTTGGTGACTCACCGGCTGGGGATTCGGGGGTGGTTTCATCCGTTTGCAACATGAGAATCTCTCAAGAAATAGAGTCGGGGGATCCAGGCACAACGTTCCACACCGTCCCGGCCAGTCCAGCATACTCGATCCCGCGCCTCACCCTGAAGCCCCTCGCGCGCGGTCATGGCCAGCAATCCCACCACCGAGCCGAGACCTTGTTCGGCGGGGAAGGCATCGAGCACCTCGGCCACGGAAACCTGGGGCTTGCCGGACAGCAAGCTGTCCACCTTCTCCCGCAGGCTGCGAAAGTCGATCTCTGACTGGGCTACCAGCTCGCTCACCATTTCAAGTGATAGGGTCATGCCCCCGGCCCGCTCGATGCCAGTGGTGGTCTGATCGCCACTCGGGTCGTGCAGGCGCCAGCGGGCCAGCGAGTCAAGCCCGGCGCTGCTCAGGTAGAGGGTCATGCCGATGTCGGTGGTCGGCTGCACTACCCCGACCAGTTCCCTGGCGCGGCGCTGGGTCACCCGCAACAGGCGGTGCAGGCGACGCTGCTCCCGGTAGGCCTGGCTCTGCACGAACTGCCGGAGCCCGCGGGCGAACTGTTGGATCACATCGTGCACTTCGGCACCGTTGTCCAGCAGCGTCCCTGTGAGACGCAACAGGAACCGCCGTTCGGTCGGTTCGAGTTTGTGGCTGAAGTCGCGGGACAACACTCGCTCCAGCGCCTCCTCGAACTCGCTGGACTTTTCGGGATCGGTGAGCAGGCGCCAGAAGGCGCGAAAAGTCCGACCGGCTTCCGACTCGGCGATGAGGTCGACGCCGGCAAACACCTTGTCCAGCACCTCACCCCGACTTCCCTCGTTCTCGACGATCTGCTCGCGCAATTCGCGGTTGATGCGCGTGAACTCGTCGCGGACTCGGCGAAAGTCGCTCACCAGCTCCCGCGCCAGCGCGGTCACCTCCCGCACCCGCTCCATGGCCCGATCCGGCGACAGGGTTTCCACGCGCCCGGCGCGCACCGCCGCGATCTCGGCGTCCAGTCGTTCCCGCTCGCGCAACAGCACGTCCAGGCGGGACCGGGGGTCCGTCTCGGTCTGTTCGGCGAGCAGCTGCAACTGGTGGATCACCAGCGACAGCCGCGACTCGGTGGCAACCGCACGTTGTCCTTCCAGCCCCTGGACGAAACGCAGCGCCTGCACCGCTGCCGTGCTCAATTCGTACACCTCCTCCGTCGCCCCCGGCGGAAATCGGCGCACCAGATACCCGGCCCGCAGCCACTGGGCCAAGTATTGCTCCGCAGTCTGCGGCAAATCTATCCCCTGCCCCCGCAGATCGGCCAGCGCTTCCCGCACACGCTCGCGCAGCACGGAACTGGGGAGCCGAGCCTCCCGCCCGCCCAGGTGCACCTGCAAAACGCCCAGCGCCACCGGCGCATGATCCAACGTCAGCAGCGACCAGGCCGATTCGCGGCGCAGACGGAGGTTGGTTAAAACCAAGCGGCAGGACTTCATCGCTCAAAGCGTAAAAGAATAGACAGCATCGTTCAGGGATCATTTAATCGGAAAACAAATCAATTGCCCCGTGATATTCGATCAAATTCCCTGGGTAGGCAATCATTAAATACATGCAACCAATGGCATCGGTGTTGTGTGTTATAATCCGCAATATCGGTAATCCGGGTAAGCGTGGACTTGCCTGGCGCCGGTTTGTTCGCTCACTTCTTTCAAGGTGATCCGCCGTTTTTTGCGGAAAGATTCCTCATTAAGCATCTTTAGCAAGGCTCTGACCATTCCCGCCTCCCGATTGAGCTAGTCATAGCTTGAAAGATGCCAGTTCATGACGAGCGCATCAAGTAGGGGTCAAGCTGGCTGTTAGCAACAAATAGACCTGTCCGGTTTTGTAGCACATGAGTTGTCCGCTGTGAGGCAAACTTATCCAGTCCGTGGTTGCACTCCTGCGGGCGCTTGCGATTTCTTGAGTTTGCCTGTGCTGTCGTAGCTTGCGAACAGGGTAGCCCCGCACGTCCACGGTCTCCACGTTCGGGAACGGCCCGAGAAAGCATGTTGGTTTCGAGAAACGGATGGTGACTCAAGTGAAGG
>RFKO01000086.1 GCA_003694235.1 Anaerolineae bacterium | reverse complement strand
GATGCCTGCGCAGCGACTCAACCTGCATTGTTGAGCGCATCCAGTTTCTCTCTCAACGTGGCCAGCATCGGTTCGGCGAGATCGCGCCTCTGGGGATAAAGATTGTGCCTCTCGCCGGGGTCGGCGGCCAGATCGTAGAGTTCGATGAACTCCTTGTCTTCCAGTTGTTCGTAGCCAAAGTACCACATGATTTTATAGTTCCCGCGGATCAGCATCAGCGTGGCCTGGGCGACGCTCCCATCGGCATAATAGCCCTCGACCTGCAGAGTGGTGAGATCGCGGTCAGCAGGCGGGTTGGGGGCGAAGGGAGGCAGCACGCTTCCCTCTGTCCAGTCTGGGATGGGGTTGCCGCTGAGATGGAGCAAGGTGGGGAGCAGATCGACAGCGAAGGTGCGGTCGTAGATATCCACGCGCTCACGCTGCCCCGGGGGAAAGATCATCAAAGGGATGTGGCTGATGGGCTGATGGAACACCGGCATGATGTGCCCCAGGATGCCGCGCTCGAACATCTCGCCGTGATCCGAGGTCACCACCAGCCAGGTGTTCTCCAACAGGCCGCTGTTTTCCAAAATGTCAAACAGACGGGCGAATTCGGCATCCACGTAGAGGATGAATTCGTCGTACCAGCGATGGTTACGCCGCATGCGTTGCGGCTCGATGGTTTGATCGAGAGGGTGCAATGGCTTCTCGACGGGAGAATAGCCATCGCCGGCAAATGCGTCCACAAATTCGCGCCGCGTGTTGTAGGGGTCGTGAGGCGGCAGGAAATGGAAATATCCCAGGAACGGCTGCGGCAAGCCTCCTGCCAGCCCGGCCAGCCAGTCTATGCCTTCCTCGAGGGTGAAATAATTTAGCCCCAGGCCGTTGTAATTGGGGATATCGCGCGGAAATTGCGGCAACAGCCCTGCCAGATGGCGCTTTTTGATGTTCTCGTAGATTTGTGAGAGGTACAACGTGTATGCGTGACCGGCATCGAGGCGTTTCATCGCCCGCCGCCAGCCGATCAGGGCAGTGTCCAGGTCATTCTTGAATAGCGTGGTGACCAGCCGATCGCTCTCCAGGTATAGATACTGCCAGGGATAGTGTTGTTCGATATCGGCCAGAAATTGCTTCAGCAGCGTGTTCGCCAGCGGGTTGTGAGTGTAGGCGACGCGATGGTAATCCGCGAAGGCGTGGAAGATGTTGTGCTGCACTTTGCTCGCCGCGACCCGGTCGTTGTGTTTGAAAGCGCGATGCTGCCAGGGCGTTGTGCCGGTGAGCAACGATGCTGTCCCCGGTGTGGTGAAGTGCCCGCCCGCGTGGTGATTGTGATAAACGATGGCGCTCTCCGCCAGACGTTCGATGTTCGGCGTGGTTCGACGCGGATAGCCATAAAGCGAGATGTTTTCCGCCGACCAGGCATCGAAGACCAGTACCAGGATGTTGGGGCGGTCGCCCGCCGGGGTGACCCCCTGGAACCACTGGCGCGGAACGAGCAGGCTGAGAGGCAGCAGAGACGCCAGTTTGAGGAACTCGCGCCTTGAAAGTGGAGCGTTGTTTTCAGACATTGCGGATCACCACCACCATCAGACTACCCAGATCGAGCAGCAGGTATAGCGACATCAACACACCAAGCCGGTCCACCACGGTTTGCATGCCGGCGACGAATCTCTCCGAGCGCCCGGTCTGGTAGAGCAGCCCGACAGTAAGAGCCAGCGCCATCAGCACTGCCGCTCCGACGAGGATGCGCAAGGGGTGGCCGCTGCGCAGGAGAAAGGCGAACAACCAACCCGGCACTCGCGCGCCGAGCAAAAAATACGTCTGATTGGCAATGGCGGCGCCGGCGGCCAGAAAGATCAGGCCGGTCAACGCCGCCAGCCGCCGATCGCTTTCCCAGCGGCGGGGGAGGAGGAAATTGAGCAGGAGCGTGATGACGAAGACAAATACGCTTTCCGCCAGGGCGACGAGTAGCCCGTACGCGCCCACGCCGATGGCGTCCCACGCATTCGTGCGCTCGCTCACCCAGGAGAAATCTTGCATGGCGAGCAGAATGGTCCACACATGCGTGGGGAAAGCGGACATCAGAAAAAGCGACCACAAAGCGCTCTTGGAAAGTTTTATGCGTGAGGTCATAAATATCCCAAGCCTTTGAGCCGTTCCTCGAGTTCGGACTGCTCTTCTTCTGTAAGATTGGTCTCTGGTGGGGCGGCCTCGGCTTTGGGCGTCATCCCGATGGCGATATGGGGAAAATCGCGGAAGGAAGGGCGTTCCACCCCTTTGAAGCCCTGGTTTGAAAAGAGCACGCCGGGGACGAGTTCCGCATCCATGCAGTGATCCGCCCGCCAGTGATCCCGGTTGACCTCCAGGCTGTCTGTCCCCCATTTCCCCAGGCCGGTGTCGGCAGAGGCGCGGAAGCCGCGGTTGAACCCCAGCACCAGGTCGGGGGCAAAGGGAGCGAAAGGTCCGCTGTAGATTTCGCTGCTGGGTTGAACACGGTGAAAGACAGCCTCACCCTGAGGGGATTTCCACGCCAGCAGGTCACGCCGCAGCGAGTCCATCACCTCGCCGATTTGTTGCACCGGCACGCTGCCCTGTCCCTCGCGGCCTTGCAGGTTGAGGTACAGGCTGTTCAAACCGATGGCGTAGGCCGTGGTGTGTTCCCAATCGACCTCCTCCAGCGAGCCTTTTCCCCCCTCGCCATCCTTCCGCCTCAGGTAGCCGCGCTCCTCCAGCCAGCGGTTGAGGTGCACCTTGTGGTCGAATTCGGCAAAACCATGATCGGAGACCACCAGCAGATGCGGTTTTTCCGCCATTTTGGCGATGCGCGCCTGCACTTCGCCCACCAGGCTGTCGTAGCGGCGATACCATTCTTCGATCACGTCGGGGCGCTGCTGCCAGAACATGTGCTGGACGCGATCCAGCGTGTCGAACACGCAGGCCAGCACGCCCTCGCGGAACCGCTCCAGGTTCGCCAGCATCACGCGCCGGCGCGCCGCGAAGATCTGTTCGCACAGGGCCAGGAATTGATCGTCGTCAATCCAGCCTTCCTCGAGGGCTGTGGTGTCCTGCGGCCATCCCAGCGAAAGATAGCCGCCTGCCGTCTCCCAGGTTTTGCGGACGAAGCCCCGCGGCGAGGCATACCGCCAGATGGGATGCAGAGGATGGATTTGCAAGGGGAGGAAATACAGGCGCGGCTCAGGCAGGCCCTGGGTGAGGATGACCTGCGTGATGGCCCGCACAGAGATCAGCCAGCCCATCTTGAATCGCACCTCGATGATGGGGCTCCACTGCCCGATGGTCAACTCGATGCGCTGCTTACCCAACGCCAACAAGGCGGTGTTCTCATCGTGAAAGTCGAGGCTGAACTCGCTGATCGCCGGCTGGGGGGCGGACTTCGTCTGGCGCGCCGGGCCAACCAGATGGCCGCCGAAAGAATTTTTCCCTCTGGCGGTCAGGCGTCCCAGGGAGATTTTGGCGCCCTCTTTGGGGGTGTCCACGCCGTAGTGAAACCCCACGCCCACGCCCAGCCGTCCGTAGATATCCGGCGTACCCAGCCCCGGAATGCTGTAAACCGGTGAATCCAGGCGAGCAGGGAAAGTCGCCGGCCACCAAAGCGAAGTCGCCGGGTAGCCACGCTCGATAGCCTCATCGAAGATGGTATGTCCCCGGTAAGGGCGGTCGAACTCCGTCCCCAGGCGGGTTTTTCGCATAGGGAGCAACGAGACGTACAGGTTGTACGTCTTCGGGTGCCGGTGCACGAAATCGAACATCCCATGCCCCGCCGGGTCCAGGCCGGTGGCGATGCTCGTCCACGAGACCTCGCTTTGAGGCGGGGACGAAACGGCGAAAGGCGCGTAGTGATGTTCTTCAGCCAGGCGGGTGAGCGCGGGGAGTTTCCCCGCGCTGCTCAGGGATTCGAATACCTGGGGGTCAAAAGCGTCCAGCCCGACGATGATCGTCTTCATGCTGCTCACTGAGTGGCGTCGTTCTCTTCGCCGGTAGTGGCGTCTTCCTCGCCGCGCATCCGGCGCAACAACCGCCGGTACGCCATTTTGATCTTCCCGGAGAAGAACAGAATCACGCCCGAGAGGGCGGCGAAGATAACGGCCAGAACCTGAAAGAGCATTCCGCCGGTAGAGGGATCAATGTACAT
>RFKO01000085.1 GCA_003694235.1 Anaerolineae bacterium | reverse complement strand
CCGTGATGCGCCAGGATGACGGCGCGACCTGCTCCCGCGCTCTCACAGGCCCGCCGTGCCAGCAACTCCGTGCCCGGCCGGGCGTATGGCGCCACCGACACCGCGCCGCCAAGGTGCATGGCCGCTTCAGTGAGCAACATGGGCAATTCCCCCTCGCCTGTCACGCCGAACACAGTGGCATAGGGCGCGTGCGTGTGGATCACCGCCCCTACATCTTCCCTCGCCTGATAAAACGCCAGATGCAACGGCAGTTCGCTGGTCGGTTTCCAGCGCCCAGCCAGGAACTCGCCCCGCGGGGAAAGTACGCAGATATCTTCGGCCTCTCGCTGTCGGTAGGGCACGGCGCTGGGCGTGATCAGAATGCGTCCATCCGGCAAACGCAGACTGAGGTTACCCTGTCCGTCCTGCACCAGACCGGCGGACAACAAACGCAGACCGACATCCACCAGCGCCTGACGGGCAGCGCGCAGCGCATCCGATGTCGTCATGGGCGCGCCTCCGCCAACACCTCGACCGAAGCGATCGGCGGCCCAAGGCTGAACAACGTCAACCGAAACGACTGTGGCTGACCGGGAGCGGCTTCCTGCTCGAAGACCCATTTGCGCAGGGCAACCGGCCGCCCATCCGCGTCCAGGCCGGTGGCCACCACCCACACCTGCCCGGCGGGCGTTTCTCCCGCTACGGAAAACACGCCGCTGACATCCACAGCATACCTGCCTGTCTCCAGCGATGCAACCTCCAGATCGAGCGGCAGGTAGCGCGCCGCAGGCTCGGCCGCAGGCAGCGCTGCTTGCACCGTCGCCACGGCGAACAAACCTACTGAAGCTGGTGGAGGGAAGTACGCCCCCATTCCCAGGCGCGTCTCCGGCGGCAACAGATTGAGCGGAGCGAACGCCGTCTGTGTAGCCACCTCCTCACCGGCCGCGGTGTACAGGGTAAGCCGCACAGAGAGGCTCTCCAGCGGCTCGTCGCCGTCGTTGGCTGCCAGCCACAAACACCACAGCCCACCCTCCGCCGCCGGGTAGCACACCGGCGTCCCCAGCTCAACCGCATCCGCCGCCGAGGGAAGCGCTTCGGCTGTCGTCCCCTGGCCGGAGGGAATGACCAGCTCGGCCCCCACGATCAACAGGTTGGGATCAACGTCGGGATTGGCCGCCAGCAGGTCATCCAGTTTCAAACCGAAACGCTGAGCAATCCCCAACAGCGTATCACCCGCCTGCACAGTATAGAGAAAAGGCGTCGGTGTGGGTGGGGCGGGTGCGGATTCCGGCAGCCTAAATGGCGTGGGTGTCACCACGGCGGGCGGGGTGGGCGTGCGATACGGGGTCAGCGGCAGAGGCAGCGGCGTGGCCGTCGGCGTCTCCCCTCCTGCTACCGCACAGCCCGCCAACAGCATCACCCCCACCCAATGCACCCAATGCAACCAATGCAACCGCCCCCCTTCCAAACCAGGCAGACTCGATCCGTCCATAGCACCCCATTATATCGCGGCAGGAAAGACATTTTATGGTATCCTCTCAGCCGTGACACACAACCAAACCAACACCGAATTTGCGAAGCTTTATGCCGCCCTTGAAGCGCCGGTTACCGCGCTGGATTGCGGCAAAAAGTGCGCTCCCTACAATGAATACGGCGTCCCCTTCTGCTGCGACATCCGCCATACCGTGCCAGCGCTCTACCGGCAAGAATGGGAATACCTGCGCCTGCGCACCGATCTGTGGCGGCTCTGGGAAGCGCCGCCCACAGCAGAAGGGCGCGAACTGGCAGCAGGCACACCGCCGGGAATGGTGCTGGCGGCCTGCCGCGGCCATCAGCACTGTCAGCGCGCCTACCGCTCGCTGGCCTGCCGCGCTTTTCCTTTTTTCCCTTACTTCGATAGCCGCGGAGAGTGGCTGGGCATGAGTTACTACTGGGATTACGAAGATCGCTGCTGGGTGATCAGCCATCTGGAAGCGGTCACCCCTCAATTTGCCGAGCAGTTCTTCGCCGCCTTTGAGCAACTGTTCGATGCCTATCCGCAAGAACGGGAGATTTACGCTTACCATTCCCAACAGATGCGAGCTGCCTTCGCTCAACGCCGGCGCGCCATCCCCTTGCGACATCGCAACGGGCAGTGGTATAAAATCTCTCCCCGGAATGAGCGCAAACGCAAAGTCGCGCCGGCAAGTCTGCCCGCGCATGGGGTCTATCATCTGGCAAAAACACTGCCCTTCCCCGACGAAATCACAACATGACCACGACAACGCTTGCTGAATTCACCCTGTCCGGTCAGCGCGCCTACAACCGCCGCGGGCCGGTGCGCTGGATTCTCTCTCACCTGCTGCCATACTGGTACCTGGTCATCATCATGGTGATCGGCGCGATCGGCAACGCCGCGCTGGCCGCGGTGATCCCGGTGTATACCGGCAAAGCGCTGACCGCCATCCTGACGGCTGGCGAAACCGCCAGGGCCGCGCTGCTGGGAATCGCCAGCGTGATCGCGGCCACGCAGGTGCTGCGCGGCGTGCTGCAACTGGGGCGCAACTTCGGCGCCGAATTGATCGCCCAGCACATGGAACGCGACATCCGCCAGGAACTGTACGTCAGCCTGCTGGGCAAGAGCATGACCTTCCACAACCTGCAACCGGTGGGAGACACCATGGCGCGCGCCACCAACGATGTGCGCGAGATCAACTTCATGTTCAGCCCCGGCATCAACCTGGTGATCGGTTCGGCAAACTTCATCCTGATGCCGCTGCTGGTCGGGCCGCGCTATCACCCGTCGCTGATCGCCGCCCCCCTGTTCTTCACCGTCGCCTATTTCCTGGCGCTGTGGCAATACCTGCACGAACTCGAACCGGTGACCGACAACGTGCGCGCCGCCTTCGGCCGCATGAACACCCGCCTGGCCGAGGCGCTGGACGGCATAGAAACCGTCAAGGGGATGGCACAGGAAGACCAGGAAATCGGCCTGTTCGAGCGATATGCCGGCCAGTTCCGCGATTACTTCATCCAGCAGGGCGACATCGAAGCGCGCTTCCTGCCCTTTTTGCTGATGGCGCTCACCCAGGCCGGCGGGCTGTTCCACGCCATCCTGCTGTACCGCGGGGGGATGATCTCCCTGGGGGACGTGACCGCCTATTTCGGCCTGCTCCTGCTCCTTGGCTTTCCCACCTTCGTCTCGCTGTTCGCCTACTCCCAGGTCTCCCTGGGGATCGCGGGTGCGCGGCGCATCCTGGAGCTGATCAACCGCGAGAGTGAGCTGGGGCAAAATCCCCAGGGATACGACCGGCCGATGCGCGGCGCGGTGACCTTCCGGGGGGTGTCGTTCGCCTACAACCAGGGAGAACCCGTGCTCCAGGATATCGACCTGCGCGTAGAGCCAGGCCAAACGGTCGCCATCGTCGGCCAGACGGGCGCGGGCAAGACCACGCTGGTCAAACTGATCAACCGCACCTACGATGTCAGCCAGGGAGCGGTGCTGGTGGATGACGTGGATGTGCGCCAGTGGAATCTGGAAACCCTTCGGCAGCAAATCTCCATCATCGAACAAGATATCTTCCTTTTCTCGCGCACCATTCGCGAGAACATCGCTTTCGGCCGGCCGGACGCCACGCAGGAGGAGATCGAAGCCGCGGCCAAAGCCGCCCAGGCGCACGATTTCATCCTGCAATTCAAAGACGGCTACGATACGGTGATCGGCGAGCGCGGCGTCACGCTCTCCGGCGGGCAGCGGCAGCGGCTGGCGCTGGCGCGCGCTTTCCTCACCGACCCGCGCATCCTGGTGCTGGACGATTCCACCAGCGCCATCGACAGCGCCACCGAAGACAAAATCCAACGCGCCATCTACACCGCGGCCAAAGGGCGCACCACCTTCATCATCACCCACCGCCTGTCGCAAATCCGCTGGGCTGATCTGATCGTGGTACTGCGCCGGGGCCGCATTGCCGCCATCGGCCAGCACGAAGAGCTGCTGCGCACCTCCGAAGCCTACCGCCGCATTTTCAAGGGAGCGACCGACTGATATGGGATTCTTTTCCGGCTTAGACGTTGAACGATACGACCGGCAGTACAGCGATCGCCAGCTGGCGGCGCGCATCGCCCAATACTTCAAACCACACCGCGGCCGCCTGTTGACCATCGCGGTCTTGCTACTCAGCCTTTCAGCCTCCTCCGCCGCCATCCCCTTGCTGGTCTCCCGCGGTCTGGACGTGATGAATGACACCCCGCGGGATCTGGGCATCTACGTGCTGACCGGGCTGGTGCTGCTGGCCGGCCTGTACACCTGGGGGGCGAACTGGCTGCGGCGGCGGCTGACGGCGCGGGTGGTGGGCGATGTGGTCTTCACCCTGCGTGCCGATGCCTTCCGCGCTGCCGCCGGACACGACCTCTCGTTCTACGACGAGTTCCCCTCCGGCAAAATCGTCTCGCGCATCACCTCGGATACGCGCGAATTCGGCCAGCTGGTCACCCTGATCACCGATCTGGTCTCGCAGTTTGGACAGGCGGCGATTTTGGGCACGGTGCTGCTCACCATCTCGGTACGCCTCTCACTCTATGTGTTTGGCTTTCTCCCCCTCCTTTTCCTGGCCGCCCTGGGCTTCCGCCGGTTGGCGCGCACGGTCACCCGTCGCGGCATGCGCGCGATGGCCAACGTAAACGCCGCCATCAAGGAAACCGTCAGCGGCATCGCGGTCGCCAAAAACTTCCGTCAGGAGATGGAGATCTTCAAAGAATTCAACGAAGCCAATCAAACCTCGCTGAAGGTCAACATACGGCGCGGCTTCGTGCTCTCTCTGGTCTTTCCCTCGCTGAACGCGCTGGGCGGTATCGCCACTGCGGTGCTGGTGTACGTCGGCGGTCTGGATGCCGTGGCCGGCGCGGTGACGGTGGGAGCATGGTATCTGTTCATCTCCAGTCTGGATCGCTTTTTCTTCCCGGTGCTCAATCTCTCGGCTTTCTGGGCGCAGGTGCAATCCGGGCTCTCGGCGGCCGAGCGCGCCTTCGCGCTGATCGACGCCGAACCGGCGGTGGTGCAAAGCGACAACCGACCTGCCCCCCGCCTGCGCGGCGACATCCGCTTCGAACATGTCCACTTCCGCTACAGCGAGCAGGAACAGGTGCTTCAGGACTTCAACCTGCACATCCGGCCAGGAGAGAGCGTGGCGCTGGTAGGACACACCGGAGCGGGGAAATCATCCATCGCCCGCCTGATCGCCCGCTTCTACGAGTTCCAGCAAGGGCGCATCCTGATTGACGGCATGGACATCCGCACTTTCGACCTGGAATCCTACCGCAGCCAGCTGGGCATCGTCTCGCAAATCCCTTTTCTGTTTGCCGGCACGGTGGCGGAGAACATCGCCTACGCCTGCCCGCAGGCCACGCGAGCCGAGATCGAACACGCGGCCAGGCAGATCGGCGACGGCGAGTGGCTGGAAACCCTCCCCGATGGGTTGGATACGCAGGTGGGAGAGCGCGGCAGTCTGCTCTCCATGGGGCAACGGCAAATGGTCTCGCTGCTGCGCGTGCTGATGCGACGGCCGGCGATCTTCATCCTCGATGAAGCCACAGCCAGCATCGATCCCTTCACCGAATGGCAGATTCAACAGGCGCTGGAGATGATCCTGGCCAACAGCACCAGCATTTTGATTGCCCATCGTCTTTCCACGGTTCGGGCAGCCGACCGCATCATCGTGCTGCAAAACGGCCTCATCATCGAAGAGGGCAACCACACCTCGTTGATGCGCGCCGGCGGTCACTACGCCGAACTGTACAACACCTATTTCCGCCACCAGAGTCTGGAATACGTGGAAAACGCCCGCCAGGCTTTCGGGGGGGGGCACACAAGTGGCGTAGATTGAGAACCCTCCCGCAGGTTCGACGATGCGAATTTCCGCCGCAAATGCGCAGTACAAGCCGCCATATCACCCCCCTGGCGCGCCATCAACAACCTGCGGGAGGAGGCCTTCTATATATTTTGCATGCCCCGCTTTCCAGGGCTTTTCAAAAGTTTACCAGCCGGTCATCGCCATGCCACCGGAAGATGCATACACCGTGGGCTCATCTTCGAAAAGTGCGCTTGGGTTGGCGAGGGCAGTGCCCTCGCCAACCCAACTGCGAGCAGTTGCCCCACCAATATCTGATTATTGAAAAGCCCTACCCGCTTTCGGGTAAACATTGACGCCTGTTCTACACGCTTTTACAATTGGCACATGACGGCTAAGACGCAAACGCTCTCCCTGGCAGAAAAACGGACGCAGATTCGTCTGGCGATCTACCTGACGGCTGGCTTTCAGGTCATCGCCGCGATCGCGGTGATCGCCATGGGAGTGCTGGCGTTCCAGTTTCGCGCCGCGCCGTTTCTGGGGGTATTCGTCGAACACACGCTGATGGTCAACGGCATCCAACCGATCCGCCCCGGCTCATGGAACGGCCGCGCCGCCGGGCTGGAAACCGGAGACCTGATCACCGCCATAGACGGCGAAGCAGTGCACACCCCGGCGCAGCTGTTCGCCGCCCTGCGAAAGCACGCCATCGGCGACGCCGTCAGCCTGACGGTAGAACGAGAGACCGGCGAGGTCGTCAGCCGCGCGGTGACCTTACAGGCGTTCCCCTGGCTGGATTTCATAAACTACATGGTGATTCCCTGGCTGATCGGGGCAGCCTACCTGGCCTGTGGCTTATGGGTGTTCAGCCTGCGCTACAACGATTCCGCCGGTCGGATCTTCTCGCTGTTCGCCGCCTCGGCCGCGCTCGGCATTGCGGGTTTGCTGGACATTCACACCTTCAACCGGCTGACTCATCTGTGGACATTCAGCCTGGCGCTGGCCGGCGCCACCATCATCCACCTGGGTTTCGTCTTCCCGCGCCAATCCAGGAGGATCAAACGCTGGCCGGCCATCGCCTGGGTCAGTTATCTGCTGGCTGCCGGATTGACGCTGTGGGCCTGGCCGACGCTGTACAACACCGCCGAGCCGCGCGCCTACATCGCCGCCTGGCGGGCGATCTACATCTTCACGGGGTTGGGTTTTCTCTTCTTCCTCGGCGTGGTGGCCCTGCGCCGCTTCACCGCCAGCGCCCCTCTCCTTCGCCAGCAGGCGCGCCTGATCCTGTACGGTTCGCTGATCGCCTTCCTCCCCATCTCCCTCTGGTTCCTGATCACCGCCGTCCGGCCGCAAATCCGTTTTACCACGCTGCTCATCCTGCCGCTGATCGCTTTCCCCATCGCCATCACCTATACTATCCTGCGCTATCGCCTGCTGGATACCGATATCCTCTTCAGCCGTTTCATCCTCTACACCGCCCTGAGCGCCATCGCCATCGGTGGATACGCCCTGCTGGCCGCCGGACTGGGGCTGATCTTCTTCGACGCCCTGCATCCTCCCCCCGCGGTGATGGGCGCGCTGTTCTTCCTGCTGGCATTGCTGCTCGATCCGTTACGCGCTTCCTTGCGCTGGTTGATTGACCGCGTGTTTTTCCGCGGACAGCGCGCCCTGCAAGACCGGCTGCGCCGCTTTGGGCAGGAGCTCTCCCCCACCATGGAGCTGGGAGAGATCTCCGGCTTGCTGCGGCGCTACATCCAGGATTCGCTCGCGCCGGCACAGATTCACATCTTTTTACCCGATTCCGTCAGCGATTACTTCGTCGCCGAGGCCGGAGAAGATGGCGAACCGACCTCCGGCCTGCGCTTCGCGCGCAACTCCCCTCTGCCGGCCACGCTGGAACGCAGCAAAGCCTACATCTTCCTGGGCAACGAAAAACAACTGCCGCCCAGCCTGCAGGTCGAAAGAGCGCGCATCGCCCTGCTGGGCGCCGAGGTCTTCGTCCCGCTGATGGGGCGGCAAGAGCAACTGATCGGCTTCGTCGCGCTGACCGCCCGGCGTTCGGGCGAACCGTACTCCACCCAGGACGTGGAATACGTGGCCTCGCTGGGCGCGCAGGCAGCCATCGCCATCGAGCGCATGCAGGTCATCATCGACCTGGAGCGGCGCGTGGAGGCGATGAACGCGCTGATGCGCCTGGCCGAGGGCATCAACGTCACCCAACACTTCGACGATACCCTGGAGCTGATCTACGCCCAGACCAACCGCCTGATCCCGACGCGCGATTTCTGGATTTTGCTCTACGACGAACCGCGCCAGCTCTACCAGTTCGCCTTCTACCTGGAAGACGACATGCGGCTGTTGGAACGGGAGAGCAAACCGGTCTCCTCGGAGGGCGGACTGGCGCGCGTGGTGATAGAGACCGCCCGGCCGCTGATCACCGAGGATTACACGCTGGAATGCCGCCGCCACGGCACGCTGCCCCAAACCGAGGGGCTCTACGCCTGGATGGGCGTGCCGCTGATCGCCGGTTCGCAGATCATCGGCAGCCTGTGCCTGGGCAGCCGCGACTCCACGGTTGTCTATACGCAGGAACAGGCCAACCTGCTCCAGGCCGTCGCCGACCAGGCCGCCGCAGCCATCACCCGCGCCCGCCTGCTGGAGGAAATGCGCCATCGCGCCCGCCAGCTCAGCCGCTTGAACGAGATCACCCGCAGCCTGACCTCCACCCTCGACATCCGCGCCCTGCTCAACCAGATCCTCGACAGCGCCATGGAGATGCTGAACTGCGAGGCCGGCACGCTCTTCCTGGTGGACGAGAACAGCGGCGAACTGGTGTTCGAGGTCGTCGGTGGGCCGGTGGCCGACGACCTGCTCGGCCAACGCCTGCCTCCCGACACCGGTCACGCCGGCCGCGCCGTGCGCACCGGCCAGCCCGCCATCGTCAACCGCGCCTATCGCACCAGCGAATGGGACTCGCAAACAGACGAAAAAACCGGCTTCGAGACCCGCGATCTGCTGCTGGCGCCAATGCAGGTGCAAAAGAAAGTGCTGGGCGTGATCGAGTTGATCAATCGCCGCGACGGCGCGCCGTTCACACAGGACGATATGGAGCTGTTGCTCGCCTTCGCCGGTCAGGCTGCCGTGGCGCTGGAAAACGCCCGCCTGTACACCCTCACCGACCAGAAACTGGCCGCCCGCGTGGACGAACTCTCGGTGATGCAGCGCATCGACCGCGAACTGAACACCAGCCTGGATATCCAGAACGCCATGCACATCACGCTCTCCTGGGCTATGCAACGCTCCGGTGCCGACGCCGGTCTGATCGGCATGGTGGAGGACGGCCACCTGCGCATGATGGCCAGCCAGGGTTACGGCAACGAACTGAAACCCTACCGCGATGGCATGTTGCCGCTGGACGACTTCCTGCCCCTGCGACACGCCGTCAGCGAGGCCAACACCCAGATCATCCGCCGCGACGAACTCAACGCCGGCGAGAAAGGCAACGGTCTGCTGAAAGAGGGCCGCTCCTTCCTGGTGTATCCCATCCGCCGCGAGCAGCGTGTCATCGGGCTGATGCTGCTGGAAAGCCGCGCCGAATCGGCCTGGTCGGAAGATGCCCTCGGCTTCCTCTCCCGTCTGAGCGACCACGCCGCCATCGCCATCGCCAACGCCCAACTGTTCTCCGAAGTACAGGCCGCCAACCAGGCCAAGAACGACTTTATTTCCTTTGTGGCGCACGAACTCAAAACCCCCATGACCTCCATCCGCGGCTATACCGACCTGCTGCTGGGCGGCGCAATGGGCGAACTCAACGAGGGGCAGCGGAACTTCCTGCAAATCGTGCGCGCCAACGTGTCGCGCATGGCTACCCTGGTCTCCGACCTCTCCGATATCTCGCGCATCGAGGCCGGCAAGCTACGCCTGGACTTCCAGGCAGTGGACCTCAACGAGGTCATCGAAGAGACCGTGCGCTCGCAGCGCCACAGCCTGGATGGCAAACAACAGGAACTGATCGTCGAATCCCCCCCCGACCTGCCGCCGGTCTGGGGCGACCGCACCCGCCTGGTGCAAATCCTGGTCAATCTGGTGAGCAACGCGCACAAATACTCGCCGGAAAACGCCCGCATTCGCATTCGCGCCGCGGTGAGCGACAACCTGTGGGATGAAGACGGCGCCCCCCAGGTGGTGCGCGTGGACGTGGAAGACAACGGCATCGGCATGACGGAGGAAGACCAGGCGAAAATCTTTTCCAAATTCTTCCGCTCCGAGAATCCCGAAGCGCGCAGCGCACCCGGCTCCGGCCTGGGGCTGAACATCACCAAGAACCTGGTCGAGATGCAGGGGGGCAAAATCTGGTTCGTCAGCGAGTTCGGCAAAGGGACGACTTTCTCCTTCACCATCCCCGTGGCGCAGGTCTGAATCACCACCCCAGGATGAACAACAGCGTGAACAACGTGCTGACCAGCAATTGACGCACGCCGATCCGTGTGGGACGCATCCCCACCGCGGGGACGGCTGCGCCCCACAGGGTCTCCGCGGCCTGCAACCCAAAGGGCAGCACCACCCCAGGGGAGATCACGCCCCAGGCGGCCAGGATTCCCACGAATGCCAGGTCGAAAAAAGCATAGGCCAGCGCACGCCCGGCGCGGCGGAAGCGCGTCGCCAAAGGCGGCACCTCTTCCCAGACGCGCTGCTCCAGGCGAAGATAGGCGTACACAATCGAGGCCGCGGCCTGCAACCAGGTCAGCAGCCAGAGCAACCAGCCCAGCGGATGCGGTTCACCGCGCCCCACCCAGTACGCGCCCGAGGCGATCAACGCCAGCACGCCCGCGGCCACAATCTCCACCCCCATCTGACGACGCTCGGCGCGCCGGCTGACCAGGGAGAGATGCCAGGCAAAAACCGGCACCCCCGGCAGCGCCAGCCACAACACATAGGCATAGCCGCGTACAACCAGCACCAGCACCATCAACGCAGACAGACCGGCATAGACCAGCGCCCAGAAACGCGCCGCCGGCAGATCACGGCGCGGCCGCCGCCCGCTGCGTACCTTGACCAGCACGGTCAGCGGCTGGCGCAGCAGAAAAGCAAACAACGCCGCCAGTGCCAGATACAGGCTGACCGTATGCCAGTGCTCACCAGCGAACAGACCGATCAACAACGGACTGAACAGAAAAACCCAGGAACCATGCTCCTGCGGCAAAGCAATGTGTTTCTTCAACAATGGGCGCATGACAACGGCCTGCGCATCATCTGTGGCAAGCCGCACAGCGACGAAGCCGTCCGGTGGATGCGCGTGTCAGCCAACCCGTTCCTGGCACGTAAACCTACACCACCTGAAAAGATTGACCAAGCGGCTGAAACTCGGCGACTTCTTGCCTCTCTAGTTTCTGTCGAATCTGCTCAAAGCGACTGACTGTCTCAGCAGAATACAACCGTTCGCCACAGCGTAAACATACATCAGCGCTCACCGTGATCACCGCTGTATGAACACCCCCTTTGAGCAGTTTTTCTACGTCCTTTTCAACCAACTCGCCTCCACAGACAGGACACTTTTCAAAAGGTCTCATCTCTTTCTCCTGATGCGCCAGTCAATCCATCGATCGGGGTCAGGTCGGTACACAGTGACCAGCACAGCCCATTGTGTTTCGGAATTGTAAGCCCAAACACTGTGAATCGGCTCTCCAGCAAAACTGTCACCATAAATCAGACAACTCGGATAAGGCTTATCAGACGGATAATCTTCAATGATCTCGCCGTGTAGGACGCTGAAGAAGATTTCATCGAAGGATAGATGGTCTGCTTGTGCTTCTTCGTCGGCGTGGTCACTGATGCGAATACGGTTATGACGGATAGCCTCAATTATGCTTTCGATGCCCACATGTAACCCTTGCTGAACGGATCTGGTTTTTATTGTATCCCGACATGGTAGAGAAGTAAAGGACTGGCCAACAACCCAGACGGCGGCGGCTACGG
>RFKO01000084.1 GCA_003694235.1 Anaerolineae bacterium | reverse complement strand
GACCAGACCTCGGGGTCTTCGCTATAGTTGGTGTACTCGTCGTGGCCGGTGCCGCGGGCAAAATAGCCGGCGCGAGGATGGCGGTTCCCCACCACGGTACGGTAGGGGATGCCATCGCCGTCCATGTCCAGATAGCGGCCCCAGTTCTGGAATTCCTCTTTATCCAGGTCTTCTTCCCACAACACCTTGCCGCGATCCATATCCTGATCGGGATACTGGAAGGGGCGTGTCATCCACTGATTCATGCCCAGGTCCAGGTCGCTGAGCACGAAGACCGGAGTCTGCAAACGCTCGGCGAGGTCGAAGGCCCGCCAGCCGAACTCGAAGCACTCATCCACCGAACCGGGGAACAGGACGACGTGTTTGGTGTCTCCATGTCCGAGGAAATAACACAGGTTGACATCACCCTGGGAAGTGCGCGTCGGCAAACCAGTGCTTGGCCCCATGCGCTGCACATCCCAGACCACAATCGGCACCTCGGCGTAGTAGGCCAGACCGGTATATTCAGCCATCAGGCTGATACCGGGGCCGGAAGTCGAAGTCATGGCACGCAGACCGCCCCATCCCGCGCCGATCGCCATCCCAATGGCCGCCAGCTCATCCTCCGCCTGGATCACGGCAAAGGTATTCTTACCCGTCTTGGGGTCCTTGCGATACTGTTTCAGATAATGATCCAGGTTCTCAGCCAGGCTGGAGGCCGGGGTGATCGGATACCAGGCCGCAAACTGCACGCCGCCGAAAATGGCTCCCAAAGCTGCGGCGGTGTTGCCATCGGCCATAATGTAGCCTTCGGTTGCGTCCATCGGTTCGACCACATACGGGTCTTGCTTTTCCAGGTTGGCCGCGGCCCAATCCATGGCGGCCTGAATGACACCGAAGTTCAAGTCTATCGGTTTTTGCTTCCCCTTAAAGTGGAAATCGAGCGCCTGATACAGTTTCTCGGCATCGATACCCAACATGTGCGCCAGCACGCCAACATACACCATGTTGGCGACATAATCGCGCAACTTGCTCGGCGCGCCAGACTCTTTGGCCAGTTTTTGTGCCGGCATGGGATAAGCCACCACATCATCGCGGGTGATGGCCTGTTTAATGTGGTCGGCGTAATAGAACACACCGCCCGGTTTGACCAGCGCCAGATCGCGCGCGAAGGTGGCCGGATTCATCGCCACGACGATGTCGGTGGTTTCCTTGCGCGCCAGATAACCATCCTTGCTCACACGAATGGTGTACCAGGTGGGCAGTCCCTGGATGTTAGAGGGGAACAGATTCTTCCCCGAAACCGGGATGCCCATACGGAACAGTGCGCGCAGGATGGTCACGTTCGATGTCTGGCTGCCGGAGCCGTTAACCGTCCCAACGGTGATCGAAAAGTCGTTGACTACCTTATTCACGGTCGCAGCCTCCAACGGTTGAGATTGTTCAATAGGCATGGTGCTGAAAACTCCTGTCAATTTAGTTCTCTGTCCCCGAGGTGCCGGAGGCGTTCTCCGGCGCGGGGCGATGATAGAGCAAATCGGTATGTTGACGCAGGGCCTGATAGCCGGCTTCCAGGTCACCGCTGAGGATGGCATCCACCATTTTCTGGTGATACATCCAAACCTCTTGCAGATAGTTGTAATCGGCATACAGGCTCAAACCTGCCGCCTCATACGCTTCCCAATAAGCCTCCAGGATGTCCTGCACAAAGGGGTTGTTCAAGCGGCTGTAAATCAGCAAATGAAAACGGCGATGTTCCTGATGTGGAATGCGAATGGGCGTGCCGCGCAGCTTCTCCCAGGCTGTTTCAACCAATGACACCAGTTGTTGATGGTCTTCCGGTTGCAACAAAGAGACCGCCTGATGCCAGTAGCAGGCCTCGAGATGCCGGCGCAGATCGGCGAAGGCCTCGAAAAAAGCGGGATCTCGATGAATGGCGTAGCTGACCGACAACCAGACGGCGGGGAAAAAACGGTACGGCAGGCGACGGATACCGGTGCGCGGCCGAACTTCCACAAAGCCAAACGCTTTGGCCACTTCCATCTGTTCGCGCAAACGCGCCACGCTTACCCCCAGTTGCGCGCTGATCTCCTGCATGGTGGGGAGGTTCTCCTCCTCGCTGCCATTGGCCAGATAGGCCAGCAAATCGGCCGAAGTTTGCCCGTAATCCATATTTACCGCATAAATTGAATTAATCCGATTATTGCGACAAATTGTAGCACAGGCAGTAAGACAAGTCAAGAAAATGGAAAAACACAACCGGGCAGGGTGGCGAGTGTGCAAACAGCAAAAAACCCGCCATCAGCGGCGGGTGGGGATGCAAGCACCGGTTTGCGGCCACATCAGGGGAGACGAACTTCATCGCGATGAAATTCTTTGATACTCTCCTCCAGTTTGACCAACACCGTCCCTTTGAGCGCGTTCACCTTGATGACCTTGCCCTCCCCCATCGGCGTGACAACCCGCTTCTTCACTTTGGGCAATCCTTTGAGCAATTCTTCGTAAATCGGGTACTCGTGCCGCAGGCAACAGCGCAACCGCCCGCACATACCGGTGATTTCCGAGGAGGCCAGCGAAACGTTCTGCGCTTTGGCCATCTTGATGGTGATCGAACAGGACTCGCCCATATACAGCGAACAGCAACGCGTCTCCAGGCCACAGGCGCCCATGCCGCCCATGATACGGGCAGCATCCCGCGGGCCAATCTTGCGCATGGTGACCTCGGCATTGTAGAGATCGCCCATCGCCTTACGCACGGGGGAGAGGTTCAGCTTGCCATCGCCTTCGTAGGTATAGAGGAAGGTCAACTGATCGCCGCTCAGATTGAATTCCGCCGCCACGACCTTGACGCCGCTCAACCTGGCCGCGCGCACTTTGGCCTGACAGTTGACCACCGCTTCGGTCTCTTTCTGCTCCCAATACTGACGCAACAACAAATCGCGCGGTGTGGCCAGGCGCAAAACCGGTTTCCATTCGCCGTTCTTCGGCGGCTCGGGATTCTCCAACACCTGCACCACTTCCACCACCTGCGGGCCGCGGTGCGTCTCCACAATCACGCGGTCGCCCAGACGGATGCGGTCTCGAAAGGGCGTGGCATCGAAGTGATAAATTTTACCCCCCGCCTGAAAGCGAACGCCTACTACCAAAACATTCATAGGATAATTGTACCGCGGGCTGAGAAGAGTGAACACCAGGGAACAGGGTTTGAACCTGTCCCCTGGCCACCCCCGCGCCTCACGGTTTGAGGCATCCCTACTATTTCACAAACTCAATCGGAATGACGTTTTCCTGTCGCATGGCAGCCACGCTGACACGAGCGGCCAGGTCTTCTGCCAACGCTTTCAGCGCCTTCGCCACCGGGCTGTCGGGGCGGGAAACCACCACCGGTTTGCCGCTATCGCCGCCCTCGCGCACCGCCGGGTCAATCGGGATCGCGCCCAGGAAGGGGACGCCGGCCTCCTCGGCCAGTTTCTGGCCGCCGCCGCTGCCGAAAATGTCCACACGCGTGCCATCGGGCATTTCCAGATAGCTCATATTTTCCACCACGCCAAAGATGGGCACATTCAGTTCGCGGAACATCTGCAAACCGCGGCGGGCATCATCCAGGGAGACCTGTTGCGGCAGCGTGACGATCACCGAGCCGCTGAGGGCGAGAGTCTGCGCCAGGCTGAGCTGGGCATCCCCTGTGCCCGGCGGCAGATCGATCACCAGGTAATCCAACTCATCCCAGGCCACATCGGTGAGGAACTGCCGGATGGCGGAGTGAAGCATCGGCCCGCGCCAGATGAGCGGCTGGCCAGGCTTGACCAGAAAACCAATGGACATCAACTGCACGCCATACGCCTCCGCAGGGATCAGCTTGTTCCCCTGAGGCGGGGGCAGTTTCTCCACGCCCATCATGGTGGGCACGTTCGGGCCGTAAATGTCCGCATCCAACAGGCCGACGCTGGCGCCGCTCTGCGCCAGCGCCACCGCCAGATTGACCGCCACCGTGCTCTTGCCCACGCCTCCTTTGCCCGAAGCCACGGCAATGGCGTTTCGCACCGGCACGGAGAGTAACCCGCGCGCCCGGCCATCGTTGGGAACGGTGGCGTCCATTTTGACCTCCACTTTTTCCACACCCGGCACGGCGCGCACGGCTTCCAGAGCATCCTGCTGAATTTTGTTCTTCAGCGGGCAGGCCGGCGTGGTCAGCATCACGGTAAAACGCACCTGACCGCCATCGATCTCCAAATCTCGGATCATGTTTAACGAGACCAAATCCTTGCGCAGGTCAGGGTCGTGCACCTTACGCAGGGCATCCAGAACAGCCTCTCGAGTCACTTTTTCTGCCATAGTACCTGTATTCCTTTCAAAAGTCACAGCATTGCAGCACGGACACACAGCGTTCGCGAAGTTTTCCGCTCAAGCCCATAAATGATCCTGTAGCCGGCAGGTTCATCGCTCGCAACGGAGAAGACCACTCCGAGACTGTGTGGTTAATTCTTCTGAAGAGGAGACGCAGAGGGGGCAACCCATCAGGCTGCCTTGCTCTGCGCCTCCTCCGGTTTATGTGCAGGCGAGGCGTTGCTCTCGCCTTGAGCTTCATTTCCTGGCGCGCGCCGCTTTCTTGGCCGCCTTCTCCTGACGAATTTTCTCCTGAGCGGCGTAATTGCGCGGGCGAATCTTCTGGTAATACGATGCCGGTTTGAGCAATTTTTCCTTGTCGTAAATGTTGTTGCTGTGCCGGTCGTACACCGCCAGCTCAAAATCGTGATCCATGATGATGGCGTCGAAGGGGCAGAACTCGGCGCACAAACCACAGTTCATGCACACATCGATATCGATGTAGAACTCAGCCGGTTCGGGCACCGGGCGACCGGTCTTCGGGTCTTCCGAGCGATGGATCCAGATGCATTGCGGCGGGCACACTTTGGCGCAGATACCGCAGGAGGTGCAGCGGATTTCGCGTTCGCCGTTCTCGCCTTCATCATACACCAGGAAGGGGACGAAGCGGAACTCCTCCGGGATAATCAGCTGCTCCTCCGGGTACTGCACGGTGAACAGGCCGCTGACATCCTTGCTGCTGCGATATTCCACCCCTTCCCGCGTGCCATAGCGCTTGCGCCCGCGGCGAAAATCGTCCACGTAGGTTTCCACGAAATGTTTCAGGGTTACGCCCAACCCTTTCAGGATTCCCTTGCCATACATACTCGTCTCTCCCGTTTAGCGATCGGTTTCGCCCAGCACGATGTCAATCGAACCAAGGATGATGATGGCATCGGCCACCTTATCGCCCTCACACATCCTGCTCAATGCGGTCAGGTTGATGAACGATGGGGCGCGCACATGATAACGCCACGGATTGGCGCTGCCATCCGAGACCACATAGAAGCCCAGCTCGCCCTTGGGGCCTTCCACACGACCGTAAGCCTCGCCGGCCGGCACGCGCATAGAGTACTTCGGACTGCCGAAGATCACATCACCTTCAGGCAATTGATCGAGCGCCTGCTGCAAGATGCGGATGCTCTGGCGGATCTCATCCAGGCGGATGAGGTAACGATCGTACACATCGCCGTGGTAACGAACGGCCACATCGAACTCGAAGCGGTCGTAAATGCCGTAAGGGTCGGCGCGGCGGACATCGTACGGCACGCCCGAGGCGCGCAACACCGGCCCGGCCGCCGAGAAAGCAATCGCCTCCTCGGGCGTGAGCACGCCCACGCCTTCGCAGCGCGCCCGCACCACCTCGTTCTCGGTCAGGTAGCGGTCGAGTTCGTCAATCTTGCGCGGCAGGCGTTCAAAGACCAGATCGCGCATCTTCTCGTACACCCCAGGCGGCAGATCGCGGGCCACTCCCCCAAAGCGGAAGTAATTACACATCATGCGAGACCCACTGACCGCCTCGAAGATATCCAGGATGAGCTCGCGCTCCTCCAGAGCGTACAGCATGGGGGTGAAGTACGCGCCCAGGTCGTTGAGCAGTGTGCCGATGGCGAAGATGTGATTGACGATACGGGTGAACTCCGCCATGATCACGCGCAGATACTCGGCACGTTCCGGCACCTGAATCTTGTCGCCCAGCAGCTTCTCCACGGCCTGCACATATCCCCAGTTGTTGCTCATCGAGGAGAGGTAATCCAGGCGGTCGGTGAAGGGGATATTCATCAGGTAGGTATTGCGCTCGCCGATCTTTTCGTGATTGCGGTGCAGATAGCCCATCACCGGCTCGAGGCGAACGACGGTCTCCCCATCCAGCGTGACCACCATGCGGAACACGCCGTGCGTGGAGGGGTGCTGCGGCCCGAGGTTGACCACCACCTGCTCGGTTTTGAGGTCATCATCTTTCTTGAACTCACGCAAGCCGGCGTAAAGCGCTTCGTCCCCCACCGGAGTCCACTTCTCGGGATCGAAATCCGGCGGATAGACCACATTCTTCCCAAAGGGGTTCTCATCCTCAGCGCGATGCACCGCCCCTCCAGGCCAGCGCGAGCCAAACGGCTTTTTCTCTTCCTCGAAATAGGCCTCTTTCCAGTCTTTGCGCAGGGGATGACCGGCAAAACCCTCCCACATCAGAATGCGCTTGAGATTGGGATGACCCTCGAAGCGGATGCCCAGCAGGTCCCAGGCTTCGCGCTCCTGGAAATCGGCACCCGGATACACGCTTACCAGCGAGGGCACCACCGGATTCTCGCGCGGCACCTGCACCTTGAAGACCAGCGCCCCGCCGCCGGTGGATTTGTAAGCGTGGTAAACCACCTCCATCTTCCCATCGGGCAGATAGTCCACACCGGTGACGGAGGAAAGATAATCATAGCCAAATTCATCGCGCAGCGCCGTGGCAAATTCCACCAAACGATCGGCCGCCACGATGAAGCCTTCATAGCCTTTGCGCTCGTCAGGCGTCACGCCCTCCGGGAAGCGCTCCAGCAAGGGATGTTCGGCAACCAGGGTTGTGTCGGTCATGATGCCTCCTCCTCGGTCTTCTCGGCATACGCCTGACGGAGTTTGAATTCAAAATCGGGATAGTCGCGCGGATCGATCAGATCCGGCCCCAGAATGGGGACAGGGATTTCCGGCAGGTCGCCTTTCTGATACCAGCGCACGGATTTGATGGATTGTTTATCCATCATCTCCTGCAATTTCATCAGGCCATACAGCAAAGCCTGGGGAGTGGGCGGGCAGCCGGGGATGTACACGTCCACCGGCAGGAATTTATCGATGCCCGAAACCACGTTGTACCCCTCTTTGAACGGGCCGCCGCCCGAGGCGCAGGCGCCCATAGCGACAACGTACTTCGGCTCCGGCATCTGGTTGTAAAGGCGCACGATCTGCGGCACCATCTTCTTGGTCACCGTACCGGAAACCAGCATCACATCCGCCTGTCGCGGGCTGGGGCGCATAATCTCCATCCCGAAACGCGCCAGGTCGAAACGGCTGGCTGCCGTGGCGATCATCTCGATGGCGCAGCAAGCCAGACCGAACATCATCGGCCAGGCCGAATACCGTCGCCCCCAGTTGTACAGTTTGTCCAGCGTGGTGATCGCCACCGTGTTCTGCATCTCCGGTGGGATATCGTACCCCTTGGCATTCAATTCATCAGGCATGGCTTTACTCCTTGCTTGGCAGGGATTGAACAGTCAAAACCAGCGGGCGGAATTATAACCCCAAAAGGCGCACCTCAGCCACACAAATAACACAAAAGATTTTTTGCGTTATTTGCGGTACAATGAGCCTGTGCAAACCAGCAAACAGCAAATTCTGCAAACACTGGAGCGAGAAACACGCGCCACCGCCCGCCAGATCAGCCGCGCACTGTACATGACGCCGGCCAATGTGCGCTATCACCTCAACGAACTGCTGACTGCCGGGCTGGTGACAGTGGTCGGCCGCGCCGAGGACGGCGGGCGCGGCCGACCCGCCCGCGTCTTCGCTCTGGCCCCCAATGCCCAGCGCAACAATCTGCCGCGGCTGGCCAGCGCCTTACTCCATGCCATACAAAGCCATCCGGCAGCACAAGAGATTCTGACGGACAGCATTCCCCATCTGGCAGGAGTAACGACGGACAAAGGGCACTGGTTGCAACGTTTGAACGCTGCCATCCAGCAACTGGACGAACAGGGCTACCAGGCCCGCTGGGAGGCATCCCCCTCCGGCCCCCGCGTGATTCTGGGGCATTGCCCCTATCTGGCGCTGCTGGATGAACACCCGGTGCTCTGTGAACTGGATCGGCTGGTGCTGGAGCACCTGACCGGGGCAACGTGGGAGCAAACCGCCTGTCGAGCGCCGGGGCCTGGCGGAGCGCCCCGCTGTGTCTTCAACCGGCGGTCCGGTCGCTGAAAAACGCGGCCAGGGCGCGG
>RFKO01000083.1 GCA_003694235.1 Anaerolineae bacterium | reverse complement strand
TCGGCGATGCGATTCAGGTTGTAATCGTTGGTCAGCACCAGGGCCTTCAATTGCCGCGCCAGGATGACCAGCTTGTCATCCACCTCGCGCGTGCCTTCCACGTCAATATCACTGATCTGCACCCTCACCAGCGGGTCATCCTGCAAACGGGAGAGCACCTCCATGCCGCGGCGTCCGCGCTGGCGGCGCAGCGCATCGGCCGAATCGGCTATGTACTGCAATTCGTTGAGCACAAAGCGAGGGATGATCAATATCCCCGAGAGAAAGCCTGTGCGGGCAATATCGGCGATGCGCCCGTCAATGATCACGCTGGTATCCACCAGAATGCGCCGCTCGGCGGAGGGGGGCTCCTCCTCCACCACTTTACGCCGCGGCAGGCGGTTGAGGAAAAAGGCAAAGATATCATTCTGGCGCATGACGAACAGCGCCACGCCGAAATAGGCCAGCAACAACACCCCCAGGAAAGGTAGCACCTCGCCAAAAGGAGGCGGCAGCAGGGAAAGCGGAAAAGCCAACAGGGCGGCGATCACCAGCCCGACGATCAGACCGATCAGACCGGCCACCAGCGTCTGCACATCCAGGCGCGCCAGCAAGGCGCGCAGGGCGCGCATCGGTCGGGTGGTCAGATACGGCGTCAACACCAGGCCGGCCAGCACCCCCACCAGCCCCAATATGACGGCGTAAACAAGCTGAGGCTGCCCCAACAACACGCTGGTAGAACTGCCAAAATAGGCCCCCACAACGCCAAAGACAATCATCCCCACAAGGCGCGCGATAAAATCTGCACTCATCTGAATAACTCCCGTATGATAAAAGGATAAATGCCGCTGCGTTGCACCGCCGCTCCCCCGCTGTCCTCCACAGACCAATGACGCAGATGATAAAATAGTCGCCGCCCGAGGAGGGACGCCATCCCGCGGGTGAGCAGGACAGCCATACGCTATGTTTGGATAATAGCACGCCCCCCATAGAACGTCAACACATTCCGCTTGACAATCCCAGGGGGGACGAGTAAAATTTTGCCTGCGTTCGGTCAGAAGAACGCAGCAGGCCGAGATAGCTCAGTTGGTAGAGCACGCGACTGAAAATTGCGGTGTCGCCAGTTCGATTCTGGCTCTCGGCACTCTCGGCCTAATCTCAGGCCGTCTATGCGGGCGTAGTTAAGTGGTATAACGTCTCCTTGCCAAGGAGAAGGCCACGGGTTCGAATCCCGTCGCCCGCTCAAGATTGCTGATTGACGATTGAAGATTGTGGATTGATGCACCAATCGGCAATCTTCCGCCAATCAGCATTTTTATTCTGGCGACGTGGCCAAGTGGTAAGGCAGGGGTCTGCAAAACCCCGACCACGGGTTCGAATCCCGTCGTCGCCTCTCAAAAACGCTCCACGATATGTGGGGCGTTTTTTTACTCGTAGATTTTGGGCGCTCAGAGGCTGATATAATGGAAGAGTCATCAGCAACCTCGGACGCTCATCTCATGGCCACACTCTACGCCCAACTCTTCGAAACATTGCGTCTCTATGGATCAGATGGCAGGCCTGTCCACCTTGGCTCGCCGAAAACGCGCGCCCTGATTGCCTATCTGTTGCTGCATCGCGACCATCCCAGCGAACGAAGCCACCTGGCCTTTGTATTCTGGCCTGACAGCCCGGAGCAGGCAGCCCGCCGCAATTTGCGACAGTATCTCTTCCACGCCAAAACCGCGCTGGCAGAAGCCACTGCCCCCCTCGCTCCCCTGGAAATCACCTCGACAACCGTACAATTCAACCCGCAAATCCCCATCCGGCTGGATGTGGAAATCTTCGAACAAAAAACCGAAGCGCACGCTTCTCTGGAGGATTTGCTGGAGGCGCTGGAACTCTACAGCGGCGACTTGCTGGAAGACCTGTACGAAGACTGGTGCGTGGAGACGCGCCAACAGTTACGCTCTCGCTGGCTCTCCGCCCTCGACCGCAGCAGCCAGATATTGGAAAGGCAGGGCCGCATCGAGGAAGCCATCTCCCTGCTCGAGACCTGGGTGCGGGCCGAACCTTATCAGGAGCGCGCCCATCAGCGGTTGATCGGCCTGTACCTGGCGCGCGGCGAGCGCCCCAAAGCCTTACAGCTTTACCGGCAGTTTGCCCGCCGCCTGGCCGATGAACTCAACACGCAGCCGGCTGAGGAAACCCGCCGCCTGATCCAGCCTGAAGAGACACCTGCCCCCTCACAGAAGATTTCCCCCCTCCCCTCGAGCGCCGCCCCCGTCTTCATCGGCCGACAGAAAGAACTGCAAACCCTGGAGCAAGCCTTCCTCCACGCCCGGCAGGGGAGAGGGCATCTGGTTTTGATCAGCGGCGAAGCCGGCATCGGCAAAACCCGCCTGCTGCAAGAGTACCTGCGCCGACATCCCGATGCGCCGCTGCTGCACAGCACCTGCTACGAACTCGACGGCATGATCCCCTTCGCTCCTCTGCGGCAGGCGCTACAAAACACATCCCTGGTCTCTCACCTTCTCAACACCCAACCCCCGCCACCCTGGCTGCCTCACCTGCGCACCCTGTTGCCCCAATGGGGGTCGGCGACCGCATCCCTCGGCAACGACAGCAACGCCCCTCCACTGCGCAACCTGTTGATTGACCTGCTGCTGGCGCTGGCGGGAAACACCTCGGAGCACCCACTCCACCTCATTCTGGACGACCTGCACTGGGCAGACACCTCCACCTGGGAGCTGCTGGCCGCCCTGGCCCGCTTTGCCCCCAGCCGCCCTCTGCTGATCATCGGACTGCTACGCCTGGAAGATTTCCCCAACGAGCACCGCCCTCTGCTGCGCACGCTGCAACGCAGCGAAATCACCCTGACGCTCGATCTGCCTCCCCTGACGCCGGAAGAAACCGCGGCCCTGGCGCGGCATCTGCACCCCAAACGGGCGACCAATTCCCTTTTCCTGCAAAATCTGTATCGCGAAACCGAGGGCAATCCGTTCTTCGTGATCGAAACGCTGCGCGCTCTGGACGAAAGCGGGGTGCACTCGCTCAAAACCATCACGCCGTCCGTGCTGCCGCATTCCATCCAGCGGGTGATCGAAGCGCGCCTGGAGCGCCTCTCCGCCACCAGCCGCGAGGCGCTGGGCTGCGCCGCCGCCTTTGGACGCTCGTTCACCTTCCCGTTGCTTCAGGAAGTGCTGGACATCGAACAAACCGAGTTGATCGCCTGCATCGAAGAATGGCTGCAACGCGGGCTGATCCACGAAAGCGGGCGCGGCTACGATTTCCGCCACGACAAATTCCGTCAGGTGGCCTACGGCAGTCTGAGTCGGGCGCGGCGAGAATACATCCACACACGCATCGCTGAGGTGCTCGAACGCGTCATTCCGCCGGTGGATGTCACCACGCTGGCGCACCACTACGCGCGCAGCGAAAAACCACTCAAAGCCCTGCCTTTCCTCATCCAGGCAGGCGAACAGGCGCTCAAACTGCGCTCCTACCACGAGGCGCGCCAGTTCGGTCAACAGGCCGTCAACCTGCTGGGACAGTTACCCGGCCCTCGCAAGCACAGCGAGCGCATCGACGTCAACCTGCAACTGGCGCAGGCGTACGCCTTCAGCGGCGACCTGCCGCGCGCGCTGGAAATCATCAACGAAACCGAGCATCTGGCCCTCAGCCTGAAGGATGACATCCGGTTGGGGCAAATCTACCGCCGGGCGGCGCAATTCTTCTGGCTCTCCGGTCAGACCAAGGCAGCCAGCGACTACGCTCGCCGTACACTGCGCGTGGCCGAAGAAATGCAGGACGACACCCTGCTGGGTGCGGCTTTGCGTATGTTGGGACGCGTCAGCATCGCCCTGGCCGCCTTCGACGACGCCATCGCCTACCTGCTTCGCTACGTCAACCTGAGTCGCGAGGACGTCACACCCCCCTCCTCGCCGCCCGCCGACCTGCCCATCGTGCTGGGATACCTCGGCGTGGCATACGCCCGTGTGGGCGCCTGGCAACGGGCGTTCAGCACCAGCCAGGAAGGGCTGCGCATCGCCAACGAGCGCAGCGAACACCCTCAGGACGTCCGCCGCACGTTCGCACGCATGCAGCTGGCCATGGTGCAGTCAGCCTACCACAACTGGAACGAGTGCCTCCAGGCACTCGCACCGCTCGATCTGTCCCCGGCCAACACCGAGATCACACCGCCGCTGTTCATGGCGCTCAGCCTGTACGGCCACGCCCTGGCCCAATCCGGCAAACCCGCGCAAGGGATACCTTACATTCGCCGTGCGGTGACATGGGCAGAACGCACCGGCTACAAAGTCTTTCATCACATGCCGCGCATGTTACTGGCCGAAAGTCTGTTGAAAAACGGGGAAATCGAGGCCGCCCTACAGCAGGCCCAACAGGCGCTCAGCGATGCCCGTCAGGCTGCCGACCGCTGGACCACCGGCGTCCTCTTGCGGCTGCTGGCCGACATCAAAGTCCGACTGCCCAAACCGCCCTGGAAGCAAATTGAGGATGATCTGATCCTCTCCATGCATCTGCTGCGACAAATCCGCGCCCGCCCCGACCTGGCGCGCACGTATCTCTCCCTGCGCCGCCTGTACGACCGCGCCGGTCAGATCGCCTGGGCGGTGGACTGCCACTTCCGGGCAACCACCATCTTCGAAGAACTCGGCATGAACGAGGAGTTGCAGCTGGCACAGGGCCAGGCAGGGCGCGAACGCCGCGGCGCAGTGGTGATCGCCGATCTGCCATTGCAGGGGCCAAACCAACCGCTCTCCGAATCTATCCCATCCCAGGGGGAGAAGACGGACTGAAACGCAGGCCGTTCGCCGGCGCGCTCTCTCCGCATCCGCACATCGGCTGGGAGCATTTGAAGCACATCTTCAATTTTCTCTCTGCGCACTCCGCGCCTGGCCTGAGCCTTGCACTGAGCGCAGCGAAGTGGCTGGTCGAAGGGTTCTCCGCGGTGAATTCGCTTATCCTCTACAACTTTTTAGCGCACCCCATCGGCTCACCCCGCGAGCGGTGACGCATATCACAATCATTAACGCTTGCATTAACGCTCTTTTAGCGGCCGTATTGTAGGCTTGGGCATATCCGGTCGCGAGGACACAGGAGCGCATATGCAACGTGGATTTCTCAGCAAACTCAACAGCAGTGTGCTGCAACCCGGCGAAACTCAACTGCGGGTCGAGAACGTGCAACTGCACTTCGGCGGGGTGGCCGCCCTGATGGATGTCAGCCTGGAGGTCCGTCAGAGCGAAATCCTGGCCATCATCGGCCCCAACGGCGCCGGCAAAACCAGCCTGCTGAATTGCATCAGCGGGCTGTACCATCCCCAGCACGGACGCATTGTGTACTACAACGGCGAAGAGCACGAACTCACGCGCCTGAAGCCTCATCAGATCGCCCGCCTGGGGATTGCGCGCTCTTTCCAGAATATCGAACTGTTCCGCCACATGACGGTGCTGGACAACCTGCTGGCCGGCGCACATGTGCACATGAAAAGCAATCTGCTCAGCTGCCTGCTGTACTGGGGGCCGGCGCAGCGAGAGCACATCGAATATCGGCGCTTTGCCGAGGATATCATCGACCTGCTGGAAATCGAAGCCATCCGCTACAGCACGGTGGGCGCGCTCTCCTACGGCCTGCAAAAACGCGTCGAAATGGGGCGCGCCCTGGCCATGCGGCCTTCCATCCTGTTGCTGGACGAACCCATGGCCGGGATGAACGCCGAGGAAAAAGAAGATATGGCGCGCTTCATCCTGGACGTGAACGAAGAGCACGGCGTGACCATCGTACTGATCGAACACGACATGGGCGTGGTAATGGACATCAGCGACCGCATTGTAGTGCTCAACTTCGGCCAAAAGATCGCCGAAGGTACGCCGGAGGAAATCCGCCAAAACCCGCTGGTGATCGAAGCTTACCTGGGCGAGGAAGCCCACGCCTTCCCCTTCAAGTTCAACCCCAAGAGCGAAGTCAGCGACTGAGATCATGGCCGAAACGCTTCCCCAATACCTTCTCGAACACGCCGCCAAAACGCCCGATAAAGTGGCGCTGCGCCTGCGGGATTACGGCATCTGGCAGGAAATCACCTGGAAGGAATACGCCGACCATGTAAAGTATTTCTGCCTGGGGCTGGTCAGCCTGGGGCTGAAGCCGGAGGAAACCATCGCCATCATCGGGGACAACCGCCCCGAGTGGGTGATCGCCGAACTGGCCGCCCAAAGCGCCGGCGCCAAGTCGATTGGCGTTTACCAGGACTCGGTGGTGCGCGAGATGATCTACATCTTCAACCACGCCGATGTCTCCTTCATCGTGGTCGAAGACCAGGAACAGGTGGACAAAATCATCGAGATGTGGGATCAACTCGAGGGGGTGCGCAAAGTGATCTACTACGATCCCAAAGGGCTGCGCAACTACACCGAAGATTACCTGATGTACTTCCTCGATGTCGAGGAAATGGGGCACAAGTTCGAGCAGGAAAACCCCGGCTGGTTTGAAGAAAGCGTGGCCCGCGGCAAAGGCGACGACCTGGCCATCCTCTCCACCACATCTGGCACCACCGGCAACCCCAAACTGGCCATGCTGACCCACAAATCCATGCTCAGCATGGGACGCAACCTGATGAAGGTGGATCCCCTCGACCCGGAGGATGAATTCGTCTCCTTTCTGCCGCTGGCCTGGATCGGCGAACAGATGATGGTGATGTCCTGCGGCCTGCTGGTGGGCTTCAAGATCAACTTCCCCGAAGAGCCGGAGACCGTGCAGCACGACATCCGCGAGATCGGGCCGCAGGTGATGTTCAGCCCGCCGCGCATTTGGGAGAGCCTGGTCAGCCAGGTGCAGGTCAAAATCGAAGACACCACCTGGTTGAAGAAAAAGGTCTACCACTGGGCTATACCGATCGGCTACCAGATGGCCGACCTGAACTTCCGCAAGGAAAAACCCTCCTGGTGGATGCGGGTGAAATATTTCCTGGCCGACTGGCTGATCTTCCAGGAAATCAAAGACCATCTCGGCCTGCGCCACCTCAAGCGCGCCTACACCGGCGGCGCGGCGCTGGGGCCCGATGTTTTCCGCTTCTTCCACGCGCTGGGGGTCAACCTGAAGCAAATCTACGGCCAGACCGAGATCAACGGCATCGCCGTGGTGCACCGCGATGGCGACATCAAATTCCAGACCGTCGGCACACCCATCCCCGAAACCGAGATCAAGATTGACGAGAACGGCGAAATCCTGATGCGCTCTCCGGCGGTGATGGTAGGGTATTACCGCAACCCCGAAGCGACCAGAGAAGCGCTGGACGAAGAAGGCTGGCTACACTCCGGCGACGCCGGGTACTTCGATGAAGACGGACATCTGATCGTTATCGACCGCGCCAAAGACGTGATGACGCTGCACGACGGCACCAAGTTCAGCCCACAGTTCATCGAAAACAAACTGAAGTTCAGCCCCTACATCAAGGAAGCCGTGGTCTTCGGCGGCGACTGGCCTTTCGTCACCGCCATGATCAACATAGACTTCCCCAATGTGGGCAAATGGGCTGAAAACCGGCACATCGCCTACACCACTTACACCGACCTGGCGCAAAAACCCCAGGTTTATCAACTGGTGCGCGAACACGTCGAACGCTCCAACGCCGACCTGCCGCCGGCGGCGCGCATCAAACGCTTTGTGCTGTTGCACAAGGAACTGGATGCCGATGACGCCGAGCTCACCCGCACGCGCAAGGTGCGTCGCAAGCTGATCGCCCAACGGTACGAGGACATCATCTCGGCGCTCTACAGCCGCAACACGCATGTCGATGTAGACACCCCCATCACTTACCAGGATGGGCGCACGGTCAACATTCGCACGCGCCTGACCATCGAAAACCTGGACAACAGCGAATAAACCATGGATCTGTTCATTCAACTCACCCTCACCGGTTTGACCAACGGCGCCATCCTGGCGCTGGCCGCCCTGGGCTTTGTGTTGATCTTCAAGGCCAGCGACGTGATCAACTTCGCCCAGGGAGAGTTCCTGCTGATCGGCGCATACGTCACCTTTGCCATGATCGCTCAGTTCGGACTGGCCTGGCCTTTGGGAATGTTGCTCACCCTGCTGATCGCGGTTGCGCTGGGTGTGATCGTCGAACGGTTGGTGCTGCGCCCGATGATCGGCGAACCGATCATCTCGGTCATCATGGTCACCATCGGCCTGAGCAGTCTGTTGCGCGCCATCGTCAGCTCGATCTGGGGCAATCAACCCAAAGCGTTTCCGCCTTTCATCCCCAGCAATCCGGTCAACGTGCTCGGCGCCACGGTCGGCGAAGACAGATTGTGGGCCATCGTAATTGCCATCGTCATGCTGGGTATTTTCTCGGTCTTCTTCCGGCGCTCGAGGGAAGGGATCGCCATGCGCGCCGTGGCCGATGACCAGCAGGCCGCCCTGAGCATGGGGATCAGTGTGAAGAAGATTTTCGCCTGGGCATGGTCGATCGCCGCGGCCAGCGCGGCCGTCGGTGGGGCGCTGGTAGCCAACATCGTCGGCGTTGGGCCGGAACTGGCAGGGTTCGGGCTGCGCGTCTTCCCGGTGGTCATCCTGGGAGGTTTGGACTCCATCCCTGGGGCGGTAATCGGCGGGGTGGTGATCGGGCTGCTGGAAGCCTATACCGGCGGCTACATCGGCCAGGGGCTGAACCAGGTCTTGCCCTTCATCGTGTTGATTGTCATTCTGATGATCCGACCGTACGGCCTGTTCGGGCAGGAAATTATCGAGCGTGTGTAGAACTGCGGAGAGATCATGGATTCTGGAATCTTCCACACCACCTACGAGAAAGACATGGCGTTGCGCCGCACCCCGGCGCAGAAAATCCGGCTGGTCGTGTTCATTCTTTTCCTGCTGGTATTTCCCTTCTTTGCCAATCGCTATTACCTGACACTGGCCAATCAGGTGGCCATCGCCGTGATCGGAGCGATTGGTCTGAACATCCTGACCGGCTACACCGGGCAGATCAGCCTGGGACAGGGGGGCTTCATGGCCGTCGGAGCATACACTGCCGGCATTCTGACCGCGCGCATGGGCATGCCCTGGTGGGGTTCTACCATCGTGGCCTGCTTTGTCACCGCCGCGGTGGGCGCAGTGTTCGGTATTCCCTCGCTTCGTCTCAAAGGATTGTATCTGGCCATTGCCACCCTGGCCGCCCAGGAGATCATCCTGTGGGTGGTGACCCACTGGCGGGCGTTGACAGGCGGGGTGGACGCGCTGGTCGTCCCCAATCCGGTTACCCTGGGCATCCAGATAAACAACGATTTCAACTTCTATTGGGTGGTGTGGGGCATTGTCGGGCTGGTGACCATTGCGGCGGTCAACCTGTTCCGCACGCCCTATGGGCGCGCCTTCATCGCCATTAGCGATCAGGACATCGCGGCCTCGGTGATGGGCGTTGACCTGTTCAAATACAAGCTGCTGGCTTTCGCGATCTCATCTTTTCTGGCGGGGCTGGCGGGCGCGCTCACCGCACACTATCGCAACATCGTCACCTGGGAACGCTTCACCATCGACGTCTCCGTGCTCTACCTGGCCATGATCATCATCGGCGGCCTGGGTTCGATCACCGGCTCCTACATGGGAGCGGCGTTCATGACGCTGCTGCCCGCGGTGCTGACCAACCTCGGTCGGGCGGTCAAGGGTTTCTACCCCGCCATTGACAGCATCCTGCCATTCATCCAGCAGGCCACCTTTGGGCTGGTGATCATCCTGTTCCTGGTGCTCGAACCGGAGGGGCTGAACAAGATCTGGAAGAACATCAAAGATTATTTCCGCCTGTGGCCGTTCAGCTACTGACACAGAGAAAAGGAGGTGATCCCGCTCCCAAACAAAATAACTCTTTTCAACTAAAACATCAACAGACCAAATGGAGGAAGAAATGAAACGCAATATCAAATGGCTATTTCTCATGTTTGTGGTGGCTGCCCTGGCGCTGAGCGCC
>RFKO01000340.1 GCA_003694235.1 Anaerolineae bacterium | reverse complement strand
TTGAGGGCGATATCCAGCAGGCGCACCTCGCCCATCGGTCGCCGTGAGGGGATGGGCAGCACGCTCTGCAACGCGGCCTTCGGGGAGACGAACTGAAAATGCGCCGCGCCGATGTAGTAACGCCGCCCGTCTTTCTCCACGCAGACCACATCGTTGGCCTCATAGTGCACCCGCGCTTTTTCCTCCTCCGCGCCCAGGCTGCGAGCATGACGCCAGTAATCCTCCCAGGAGAGATAGCGCCCTCGCAGCACCTTCACCTCCGCGTTGGCCTCCGCCCATTCGATGGTCGCGGTGGAGAACTCCTGCGGCGTCCACATCGGCATCCCCGTCACCATGCCCACGTTGGGAAAAGTTTCCAGCACATCCAGGTGGGCGCGCAGCCAGCCAGGGTAGAAGCGCACATCGCTATCGGCGTAGGCGATCACCTCCCCCGGAGCGGCGCCGAAGATGAAATTCCACGCCCCGGCCTTGCCGATATTCTTGTCCGAGAGCACCAGATACTGAATGTACCCCGCCTCGTGCTGCTCACGGAGATAGCCGCGCACCTCGGCGCAGCTGGCGTTATCGAACAGCAACAAATCATACGGTTCGCGGGTGTTCTGCCAGAGGCTGTTCAGGCAGATTTTGAGCACCTCCAGGCTTTCGGCATAATAGCCGCTCAACACCGGGATGTAAGTGATAACCGCCACGGTGACGCGCGCCGGTTGCGGCGCGCTCTTCAACGCCTTGGCGGGGTTCTTACCCACGCGCATCAGGCATCCTCCCCCTTCAGGGGCTTCCACGCCCGATGAGGGAACAGCCGCTCGAGGGCTCGGCGCCGTAACAGGCCCCCGCGGCGTTTGCGCGCCACGCCGCGTTCTGGCTGCACAGCAGGCGGTTTCCCCCTCGCAGGGTGCGCCAGCGCGGTGAGATACAACGGCAACAACTCGGAGCGCGGCTGACCGTGACGATGCAGCGCCATCACCGTATATCCCGCCTGCAGGAGCGTCTGACGCAGCGTGTGGGGGCTGAAGCTGGTCAGATGAGCCACCTCAAAGCAATCATGGGCGTACAGGTTGGGCACTTCGAGCAACAAGACGCCATCGGCAGCCAGCACACCATCTTTCAGCGCGGCGAGATATCCCACGGGGTCGGGTAAATGCTCCAGGACGTGCGCCATGCTCACCAGGTCAAAAGGCGCCTCATCGGCAGCGCGCAACGCGTCCAGGTCGGCGTAGAGGGTCAACCCCTGGCCGCGCGCGTAAGCGCGGTAAGCTTCACCGGGTTCGACGCCAACGCTCTGACAACCAAAGGCCTCACCAAAGCGGCGCAGCAAAATCCCGGCCGAGGCGCCGATATCGAGATGCCGCGTCGGGCTGACACCCGCGGCGCGCAGGAAGCCTAACAGCGATTCGGCGCGGCCGCGCTGCGCCGCCAGGTCTTTGGGTGTAGGCCCCTCACTACCCTGATAGACTTGCCTGTACTCGCGGGCGTAAAAGGCGTCGAGCTCGGCGGCGGTCATGCGCGGCGATTGATACACCAGCCCGCACCCGCGGCACAGCCGGTTGACCACAGTATGGCCGCGAAAGACGCGCTCATCGAAGAGACGGCTATCCGGCGAGCCGCACAAGGGGCAGGCGGTCACGTTCTCAGGCATGGCGGGCATCCTCTTCCTGCAGATAGCGGTCGCGCAGCCGGCGCAGATACAGGGTCAGCCGCCAGCGCAGGCCGGTTTGCTGCGGCGAGTACACCATCCGTTCCAAGCGACGCGCCAGGCGGGCTTTGGTGCGGCGAGCGCGCACCACCTGCCCGTTGAGCAGTTCGTGGCTGGCATCCAATAGCATATACATATTCTGCATCCCGCCGCCCAATTGCGCGTTGATGCGTGTTTCCTCCAGGTCATAGTGCGCCTGTCCGCCGGGGAGATGGCTGTAGTCATGGTTCTGATGGACCACCATCAGCGTCTCGCTGGCATCCACCACCGGCCACTTCTGCTTCAGCGCGTGGTAGATCATCCAGTTATCCCAGCCGGCGCGCCCGATGGCAAAATCCGGTATGTCGGTGAACACGGAACGCGGGAAAATAAAGTAATCGCTACCCGCGGGAGGATGCTTCTTCCCCTGAGAGCGCACAATCACCCGAAAATCCTGCCACCACCCTCGGGTAAAGGGAAGCGGCTGACGAATATCCATATCCCAGCGACGACCAACGATCAGAAACCTGTCAACCTGCGAAGCAACCAGCCGGGCAGTCTCGACAAAATCCGGCATCAACAGGATATCCGCATTTACATAAGCCAGCAACGGCGAATCGCTAGCGCGCCGCGCCAGTTCAAAAATTGAACTGACCAGCGGTGTGCCCCAGGCATTGCGTTTGACATCCGGCAGGTGTGTCACGCCGAATTCGGCCGCCACATCCGCCAGGCCATCTTCTTCACCAATCAACAACACGCGAACATCATCGCCCAATTGCAACCATGACTGAATGGCATTGCGCTGGATGATGTTGATGTGCGGGTTGGTAAAGGGTTTGGGAGCGGTGAAGATGGTGAGGTAGGTCATTGGTTCATTGGTTCATTGGTTCATTAGTTCATCGGTGCATTGGTGCATCGGTGCACTGGTTCACAGGCGGTCGTCTACGTCGAGGTGGGTTTTGTGGGGGACGGCGGCGTTGATTTGGGTCAGTTCGGGGTGTCCTTCCACCAGGCGCAGGATGTCCGTCCAGGAGAAGGTGTCGTCCGGAAAATATGCAGCGATGCGGCGGGCGAGTTCCAGGTCTGCGGCGGTATCCACCGTCCAGCGCAAGTGACCGTAATCGGCGGGGGCGTGCAACAAAGCGATGCGAAAGCCGCGCGGGGTGACAAACTCAGCACGGCGCGCAGCGTTCAGCCGGAGCGCGTTGGCAGGGGTGTCCTCGTAAAAGTAGGGGGTGACGTGCTCGCGCTGATGCTTCTCCGTAGCCTGCTGCCAGGCTGTCTCCAGCGCGGCGAAGGTGAAGACTTCCACATCCAGCCCGATGGGGTAGGTGCGTCCCCAGGGACGCGGCAAGCGGTTGGCGACGAAATCGAAGCCGCCCTCGAGCAAGACGCCAATGGCATCGTCGATCAGCGCAGGGTCAATGAAGGGGCAATCGGCGGTGATGCGCACCACAACCTCGGCCTGTGCCTGTAGCGCGGCCTGATAGTAGCGGTCGAGCACATCGTTCAGGCTGCCGCGGATGCAATCGTAGCCCCGTTCCCCGCAGTACGCCGCCACAGGATCATCGCTGGGGTCGGTGGTGGTGGCGACAATCACCTGCGAGACGGTGCTGGCGCGGCGGGCGCGCTCCACCACCCAGCCCAGCATCGGGCGGGCGGCAATGTCGCGCAGCACCTTGCCCGGCAGGCGGGAGGAGGTCATGCGGGCCTGGATGATGGCTATTATCACCATGCCGGCGCCTCACTGGGGATGGGCAGCCGCTCCACGAAGCCTTTGAGACGGAATTTCTCCACATAATCGCGCACCATCCAGTAATCCAGGCCGACATCCTGTGCGATCTCAAAGACGGATTGCTCTCCTTCAAAGCGCATCATGATCTTTTCGATCGCGCGGTTCAGCGCCCAGTTCTCCCGCCAGTCCACCCACAGGCCGTTGCCAGAAAGGAACAACGGGCCGCGGAAAGTGCGCCGGGGAATGTAATTGCTGGCGTAGAGACGTGTAATCTCCTCCACCACATCGGCCGCTTCCTGCAACATCGCTTCTTGAATGATCATCGGATTATCGTCGGTAGTGTGATATTCATCATACGGCCAGCGATTAATGGAAATGCAGGGCACATTCACTCCCGGCCCATTGATGACGCGCTCGTCGTTCGGCGGAAAGTCGGCGAACTTGCGCGCCACATGCTCGCGGCTCGCCATTACCGCGGCTGTCACTTGATCCAACAAATGATCGTGCTGACGCGTATGATGCCAGGCAATCACGCCCTCATTACCGGTCATCTCAATGAAAATGCCACCTTTGAGGCGCGGGATCAACTCCTCATGATGCGAAAGATAGACAATCGTCCCAATGGTCTCCGGCCCGAACCAGAAACGCACCGACATCGAGCCAGGGGGGAGCGGGTTCTCCGCCAAACGGTGAGCCAGCTCAATGGCCGTCACGACCCCGGCGAGATCGTCGTTAGCCTGCATGGGATGGCAGAGGTGTGCCGAGATCAACATCTCACCCGCCTGCGGGTCAGGCCCACCTTCGGGATGGATCACACCCACTCCAACCGCAAAGCCCCCGCGGGCCGGATCGGTCAAAAACTCGGAGCGGATGACAGCACGATAGCGACCCTTACGAGGAAGCGCATCGAACACCTCTTTGGGCAGACAGAAACCCCAATCCCGCTGATAATACTTGAAAATCCAGGGAGTAGCCCAGGGGCGCTCCTCACTATAGTACAGGTGAGGCTCCAACTCCTCCCAGGTCAGCAGAGCATCTACGGGAGGAGAATACGAGACAATGTGCAGCGGATTGTCGGCAAAGTCCACGATCCGCCTGCCGTCCTCAGTTTCCAAATAAGCCTCGTGCACCACATAACGTTCTGGGACACGCCAGGTCCAGGCCATCTCGCCAGGGGTAAAGCGTTCCACCGTATAACCGGCCTGAGAAGGCATCACCGCGCCGACGATCTGTAAGGCTTCATCCATTTCATCGGAAGCCAGCGTGCGGTGGAGAGGGTAGAGGCGTTCGAGGAGGGGTTTTAGTTGCATGGGTTCGATTGGTTCATTAGTTCATTAGTTCATTGGTTCATTGGTGCATTTGGTAACTGAGGGCTTGGAGGAGTGGGTAAGTGGGTGATTGGGTGACAAGTTACCCACTCACCTTGTTACCTAATCACCCGATTTACTCCTCGCGAATCTCATAGAGCAAGTTCGGATCGCGGCGCATTTCACGGGCGGTGAACTCGTACACTTCGTTGGCCTTCATCAGGCAGACCTTGGCCTGTCCGATCTTGCGCACCTTGATGATGCCGGCCTCCTCCATCAGCGCGCCCATCGGATCGACCATGGTATGCACGCCGCGGTCGATATCGCGCACCAGCATGGTGAAGGTGTCCTCATAGGTATTGCCGTCCCAATCGGTCACCAGGCCGGTGAACTCCTTCATGTAGCGGTAATCCACGCCTTCCATCTCCTCCACATGGTGGAAGAAAGTCATGCTATCGTTGTAGCGCAGGCCGATGACCATGATCTTGCCGTCGAGCTGGCGCAGCTTGGCGAAAACCGACCGCTTCCCATAGCT
>RFKO01000082.1 GCA_003694235.1 Anaerolineae bacterium | reverse complement strand
CGCGGTGGTCTTTCCTGTGCCGCGCGGCCCGATCAACAACACGCCGCCCAGGTGAGGGTTGATCATCGCCAGCAACAACGCCAGCTTCATCTCATCCTGACCCACCAGGGCCAGGAAAGGAAACGGCACCACATCGGCAATGCCGGCATCCTCCTCCGGCACGACTTCCGCCAGCGACCGACCGGTGACCAGATCGATCAGCTCGCGCAGAGAGCGCACCTCCGGGCGCGCCTGCTCCCCGCCTGTCGGAAGGCTCTCTTGCTCCGACGCAGCACGCTTCTTCTCTGCACTCATGAGCGCTCTTTTCTGCTCTGCTGCAAGCGGTAAGCCTGCCGCCTGCGGCCGGCCTCCATGCGCTGCCGCTCTTCGTCGTTCTCCGGGATCAGCGGCGGCACAGTGGTGGGATGTCCTTCATCGTCCAGCGCGACATACACGCAGTAGGCCGTATTGGTGTGCACCTTTTCGCCTGTGACGATATTCTCCGCCTCCACGCGAATCTGCGCTTCCATGGAGGTGCGGCCAACATAACTGACTTCCGCGGTCAGCGTGACCAGATCGCCAATACGGATAGGCTGGTGGAACATCATCTGATCCACCGCCACCGTGACCACACGCCGGCGGGCATGCCGCATACAGGCCAGCGCGCCGGCCTCGTCCACCAGCTTCATGATCCAGCCGCCGTGAACATTGCCATGATTGTTGGCATGCTCAGGCTGCATCAGTTGAGCCAGTTGCACGCGCGACTGGCTGACCGTGCGCCCTTCCATCAGTCCATATCCTCGCGCAGCTCGTCGAAGTCCACCGTGCTCAGGCGGTGCGGCTCTTCCTCCAGCACATCTACAACAGTGTACGGCAATTCGGGCATCATCGGCGCCAACGGGGCCGATACGGGCACGCGCAGACGCGGTTGAGGCGGCGGCGGGGTTTTGCGCGGCTTGGAAAAATCGTACGTGCGTTTGCGCAGAATGCGCGGGTCATCGCTCAACCAGCCGATGTAATGCCCCAGCACGGAATACACCTCGCGCTCCGACGTCACCCAGCCAATCCATTCTCCCAGCGGATTGTACAGGTAGGGGTACTTCAGCCAGGCGCCCACATCACCGGAAGTGGTATAAATCGGAATAATACGACGTCCACTCATGTTTTTATTATACCCAGGCTGCGCTCAATCCACATCATTATACGTCCAGTAACGATTGACAAAAAAGTTCCAGAACATAATGATCACCATCACGATGGCGAGCGCCAGGTTGTTTCCCAGCACAGCCGGCGTCAGGCCGGTCAACGCAGACGGCGCTTCCCAAAGGGTAAACACCCGCTCCAGCGGAAGGTGCAACAGGGCAAAAATCGGCGTGCGGATCGCCCCACCGATCAGGTTAACCAGGGCGAATTCGGCAAACTGCCGTCCCAATGGCTTGGAGCGCGAATCCGGATAAGTCCACAGCCGATTCCAGGTAAAATTGCTCACCACTGCCACGCTGAACGAGATCACACTGGCCAGCACGGGATGAACGCCCAGCAGATTGGCCAGCAGGTTGAACACGGCGAAATCCACCAGCGCGCCCACCGAGCCAACGATGGCGAACTTGACAAAACGGGTACGTTCCACAGGGTTTGTGACAATAGCCGTCAGCATCATGCTTCAGAAATTTTCTCCTTAAAGTAGGGGATGGTGCGCGACAGCCCTTCTTCCAGGGGAATTTTTGGCTCCCAGCCCAGCACTTCGCGGGCGCGGGAAATATCAGGCTGCCGGCGTTGCGGGTCTTCTTTGCCGCGTCGATCGGGCAAAAAAGTCACACCGGCCGGATTGCCGGTCAGACGATTGATCACATGGGCGAACTCCAGGATGGTGGATTCCACCGGGTTGCCGATGTTGACCGGCCGATGTTCCTCGGAGAGCAGCAGTCGGTACACCCCCTCGATCAGATCGTCCACATAGCAAAAACTGCGGGTTTGCTGCCCATCGCCATACACGGTGAGCGGCTCACCTCGCAAAGCCTGCAACAGAAAGTTCGGCACCACGCGCCCATCGTGAATATGCATGCGCGGTCCGTAGGTATTGAAAATGCGAACGATGCCGGTGTTCACCCCATGAAAACGATGATAGGCCATGGTCAGCGCTTCGGCAAAACGTTTGGCCTCATCATAGACCGAGCGCGGCCCGATAGGGTCCACATAACCCCAGTATTCTTCATGCTGAGGGTGAACCTGCGGATCGCCGTAGATCTCGCTGGTGGAGGCCAGGATGAAACGCGCCCCATGCGCTTTAGCCACCCCCAGCGTGTTGTGCGTCCCCAGCGCGCCGGCCTTCATGGTCTGGATAGGAAGATTGACGTAGCCAAAGGGGGAATTGGGGTTCGGGCTGGCCGGGGAGGCAAAATGCAGCACCGCGTCCAGTTTACCGCCCGGAACGAAAATAAAATTCGAGACATCATGGCGGATAAAAGAAAAACGCTCATGCCCTGCCAGATGCGCCAGGTTTTGTGGGTTGCCGGTGATGAAATTATCCATCCCAACCACCTCGTGCCCCTCGGCCAGCAGGCGGTCGCACAAATGTGAACCAAGAAATCCGGCCGCGCCGGTTACCAGAATACGCATAGCACTCCTTTTTTTCTACTTCCAGTCCACCGCGCTGATGCGCCCTTCGCCCGTGATCTGAAAATGCTCGCCGCTCTGGGTATCCACCAGCCAGAGATTGCCCTGATACAGCACGGCCAGTCCCCAGCCGCCGCTCTCCGGCAAACGCCCCGGCGACCAGACACCCCACTCGCGGCCGGGTTCGATGCCGGGCGCTTCTTCGGGAGGGAACAACAGGCGGCGGTTCGAGCCATCCCGATCCATGACGTAAACGCGGTAGCGACTGGTTTCACTCTGCTCAGGGAAGATGGCTTG
>RFKO01000081.1 GCA_003694235.1 Anaerolineae bacterium | reverse complement strand
TCCACCAGTTGATGCGCACCGTCAGCCCGTGCGCGGGGCTGACCAGAGCCTGCAGGGCATCGCCATCGCGCTGCTGCACCGCGGCGGAGAAGCGGTGCAGCAGTTCGGCCACACGCTCATCGCCGCAGAATTGCGCCGCGGGGACGAGTTCGGTCAGATAACGCGCTGGCATCCAGCCGCTCAGCCCATCCGGCGTGAGCACCTGCCGCCACGAACGCTCTTCGCCACGCAGGCGCAGGCCAACGGTCTGGGCAGGAAGTTCAGCCACGACTTCCGCCTCATCGGTCGGGGCGGCACGCAAGGGCAGGGTCTCGTTCTCCGAGAGCAAAACAATCCCCCAAATCCGCTCATCCGGCGTGGGTGAGGGAGGGATGGCCGTCGCCGAGGGCAGCGGTGAAGCAGTGGGGATCAGCGTCGCAACCGGGGCGCCGGCGAGACGGCAGGCCGAGGTGAGCACATACAACGCCAGGCTGCAAACAAGCAACGCCAGGCGTGAACACAAATCACTCATCGAAAAGATAGGTGGCCTCGGCATAGTACCGCACCGCCTTACGTGCCAGCCGTTCTTTGACCCACTCCTGCAAATCGGCGTTCTTCTCGCGCAACGATTCGGGCGAGCGCAGGCGCTCGAGCGGATAGTTCAGGTGCAAGGCACGCGGCGAGACCACGAAACGGGTGCTGCCCGGCGGCATCAAATGACCCTCTGCCACCACCTGCAAGACTTCATCGATGCGGAAGTGCGGCAGCATCAGCACGCCGCTCAACGCAGGATACAGCGCACGGAGCGTCTCCACATCCGTGACCTGGGTGCGATCCAGGCTGGCGCGTAGTTTGTAGACATCCACCACATTGTTGAGCACCTGAACAAAGGGGATCAGGCGCTGGTGGGGGGTGAGCAGGTGATACACGGCCCCATCGGGATGCAGAAAGACCCCCAATCTGCGGCGGCCCTGGGGGAGGTCATCCATCCGGGAAGCAGAAACCAACTCGACATGCGGCAGCGCAGCGAACGCTTCCAGCAACGCATCCGACGGCATCCCCCAGATGACGTGATTCCAGGGCGTCAATTGCAAACCATCGTCGTCAGGGGCAACCACCTGGGCGACGATATGCGGCACGTTCAGATGCTGCAACGCGGTGGTGCGGTTGGCGCCGTCCAGCACCATGTAGCGACCGGAGCCATCCTGAAAAGGGACGACGATGGGCGGATTACGCAGGATTCCGCTCTGCTCAATGGCGCGGCTGATCGGCAGAGAACGCTGAGCATCATGGAACTCATGCAGCACCAGCTTTCCGAGCGGCAGGATGGCCAGTAAAGGGAGATCACGAAGTCGAGTCACGAATATACCTCTGATGTTCGATAACGGGATGCGGGGTAGCGTACCACAAAACCAGTACAGCGTCAAAAAAGCCTCCCGTGTGGGAGGCTTTTGGCAAGAGTGGCTTACTTTGCCGTCATGTAGGCCAGCCCAACCGTCCCCGGCCCGGCATGCGTGCCGACCACCGGACTGACTTCGGAGAAAATGGATTCTTCCACATCACCCAGGCGTTCTGTGGCCGCCTGCAACAGAGCGCGGGCGTCTTCTTCGGCAGCGGCGTGCAGCGTTGCCAGTTTGACCGGCCCCCGGCCGGCGGTGCGCTCAGCGATCAGTTCGACCACGCGGGCGTGCGCCTTTTTCTTGGTGCGCACGCGCTCGATCGGCTCCACCCGGCCACCGGTCACCTCCAGGATGGGCTTCATCTGCAAAGCCGTCCCCAGGAAACGGGAAGCCCCGCCGATGCGCCCGCCGCGGTGCAGGAATTCCAGCGTGTCCACCGCGAAAATCACCCCCGTGCGCTCGCGCGCCGCTTCGGCCACCGCTTTGCACTCCTGCAGGGATTTCCCCGCCTGCGCCGCTTTGGCCGCTTCCAGCACCTGAAAACCCATCGCCATGGCCGTGCTGCGGGAGTCCACAATTTCGACGCGCCCCTCCGGCAGGAATCTCAACGCCTGGTTGGCAGAGGCAATCGTGCCGGAAAGTTTCTCGGAGATCAGAATCGCCAGCACATCTTTGCCTTCTGCCGTCAGCTTCTCAAAAGTTTCTCTGAATGCCTGCACCGAGACCTGCGACGTGGTCGGCATCACGCTGCTACTCTGCAGGCGAGCGTAAAACTCATCCGGTTGAATATCCACGCCATCCAGCATGGTCTCCTCACCCCAGATCAACACCTGAGGCATGACGGTGATGGCATATTGTTCCACCAGGTCAGCGGGGATATAAGCGGTACTATCGGTGACAATAGCTACTTTTGACATAGGAAAATTCTCCTCTTGGTCGGATGAAGCGAATAATGCCGCGTACACAGCGCAGGCTGTCCGAAAACAGCCTGCAACTTTTAACCCCCTTTCACGAGAGGGGTTACGCCCAAAAGAAAAAGGACGGCAATAGCCGTCCTGTGGCGCCCTCGGCGTGACTCGAACACGCGACCCCTTAGTCCGCAACCAAGTGCTCTATCCACTGAGCTACGAGGGCTCGACGCTCCAAATTTTACTCCAGAGCGCCGAATCCGACAAGTCCGAGGGGTGCGCTACAGGGCTTTTTAAAAGTTTAACAGCCGGTCATCGCCATACCGCCGGAAGATGCAAACACCGTGGGCTCATCTTCAAAAAGTGTGCTTGGGTTGGCGAG
>RFKO01000011.1 GCA_003694235.1 Anaerolineae bacterium | reverse complement strand
GTCGCTGAGGGCAAGCAATTCTTCCAATTCTTCGGAGACCAGCAGAATGGCGGCGCCTGCCTCGCGCTGTGCCAACAACAGACGCTGAACGCCCTCAATAGCGCCGACATCCAGCCCGCGGGTGGGTTGCATGGCCAGCAAAAATCTCGGTTGCCCGGAGATTTCGCGCGCCAGAATGACGCGTTGTAAATTGCCGCCGGAGAGCAGGCGCACCGGCGTTTCCACCGTAGGCACCATGATGTCGTACCCTTCTTTGAGTTGTTCAGCGAATTCGGTGGCGGCGTTCATATCCACCATCCAGCCGCGGGCGATTGGGGGACGGCGGTATTTTTTCATGATCACGTTATCGGTCACACTCAGGTTGGGTGCAGTACCCACATGGGTGCGGTCTTCGGGGATGTAACCCAGTCCCTGGCGAATGCGCTTGCGCACATTGAGATCGGTGATGGGCACACCGTTGAGGTACACCTGCCCCTGCGTGGGGCGGCGCAGCCCGGCGATCACCTGCGCCAATTCGCGCTGACCATTGCCTGCCACGCCCGCCAGTCCAACGATCTCCCCGGCGCGCACATTCAGCGAGACGCCGCGCAGCGCGGGAAGCCCTTTATCGTTCAGACAGTAGATATCTTCCACCGACAGCACAACCTCGCCCGGTTCCTGTTCTTTTTTCTCCAGGTTGAAAATCACCTCGCGCCCCACCATCAGTCGCGCCAGTTCCTGTCGTGTGATTTGAGCAGTCTCAACCCCGGCAGCGGTGACTTTACCGCGGCGCAGCACGGTCACCCGGTCGGCGATGGCGGTGACCTCCTTCAGCTTATGGCTGATGAAGATAATGGATTTGCCCTCCCGTGTCATCGCCCGCAGGGTTTCAAACAACCCCTCGATTTCCTGGGGGGCCAGAACCGCAGTGGGCTCATCCATAATCAACACTTCGGCGCCGCGGTACAGCATTTTGAGGATCTCAACCCGCTGCTGCTCGCCCACGGAGAGTTGCCAGATGTGCGCTTTGGGGTCCACCTGCATGCCAAACCGCCGGCCCAGGTCGGCGATAATTTCGTCGTATTCTGAGAGACGCATGCGGAAACGCGGCTCATCCAGCCCCAGCAAAATATTCTCCGTGACGGTTTGGGAAGGCACCAGCATGAAGTGCTGGTGAATCATGCCAATGCCTGCTTTGATGGCGTCGCGCGGCGAGCGGAAGTTCACCGGCTGGCCGTTCACCAGAATGCTACCCCCATCGGGGCGGTACAGGCCGGCGAGCACGTTCATCAACGTGCTTTTACCAGCACCGTTTTCACCCAGCAAGGCGTGGATTTCCCCGCGCCGCAGGGTGAAATCCACATGGTCGTTTGCCAACACGCCGGGGAAGCGTTTGACAATTCCCCGCATTTCAATCACGTTTTCGTGGTTGTCCTGCTCTGTCGCCATAAGATATCCTTGTCAATTTACAGGTGGGGAAACCAGGGAAGCAGGGACCCGGTATCTGTGATCATGGATTAGGGAGCAGGGATCAGGGATTAGAGGTAGGGGTTTCCTGTGCCCCACCCCCCAATCGCCTGATCCCTGCCATTGCGTCAGTTATCCAGGCTGGGCAGTTCGGCAGTGATGCCCTCCGCCCACCAGTACATACCGATCTTCACATCAGGATTCCATTCCTTGAACTGGTCGAGGTCAAGCTGTTCAAGCGACTGCCCTTCGGCCAGCACCAGGTTGCCCTGATTGTCGTAAATCGGGCCTTTGAAGACATCAAAGCGATTGAACTCGCCGGCCAGCGCCTGATTGACCAGGTTCTGCACCTCGTCAAGCACTTCCTGCGGCAGTTCTGCCTCGCCTTTCGTCAAAGTATCGCCTTCCATGAAACCGACCAGGCCCAGACCGCCGGAGTCGGCGTCGAAGTAGTCCCAACCAGGGGTGTAGGTGCCGTCAATCACGCCCTGGGTGATCTTGGCGTAGACCGGGCCCCAGTTCCAGTACGGAGCAGTGAGGCAGGCATCCACCTTGCAGGAGCCGTACCAGTCGTAGGTCACGCCCCATTTGCCCTTTTCCTGAGCCACATCGGCCACGGCGGGGGTGTCGGCCCCGGTGAAGACCACCTGCGCCCCGGCGTCGAAGAGCGAAGCGGCGGCTTCTTTTTCGATGATGGGATCGTGCCAGGTGTTGATCCAGCGCACGTCCATGGTGCACTCAGGGCAGGTGCGACGCATACCCAGAGCGATGGCATTCCCCAGGCGGATTTCCTCAGGGATGGGGAAGGTAGCCATATAGCCGATCTTGGGGTTGCCGTCCATCTGAGCGCGGGCGCCCGCCAGCATACCGGCGAAGTACTTCATGACCTCCATGGCGCCGAACAGGTTGCCAAAGTTCTCGCCATTGGACTTGAAGCCGCTGATGTGGATGTAAGTAACATCAGGGAACTCGCTGGCGACCGTCTCCATCGGGTCCATGTAGCCAAAGGATGTACCGAAGATCAGGTCGAAGCCCTTGCGTGAAAGGCTGCGAAAGATCTGTTCCGAATCAGCGCCTTCAGGTACGTTCTCGATATAGGCGACATGCACGTTAGGAACGTTCTGCTCCACATAGAGCAGACCTTCGTAGTGCGCCTGCGACCAGCCGCCGTCATCGTGGGGGCCAATCAACACCATGGCAACGTTGAATTTGCCCTCTTCGATGGCAGGGATCTGGAAACCGGCGACTTCTTCGCCAGCCCCTGCCGCTTCACCCCCACCGGCGGCTTCTCCGCCTTCCGCGGCGCCTTCTGCAGCGCCTTCCGCTGCTCCCTCCTCGCCCCCAGCAGGCGTGGTCTTCGGAGCGCAGGCAGCCAGCACCAGTGAGGCGATCAGCAACAAACTGAGCAGCCAGAAAACCTTCTTCTTCATGGTGATACTCCTCCATTTATCGTATCAAACTACCGATCCACCGATTGAGAAAGAACCTTTGATCTTCTGTTTCGCCAGACACCTCCTTTCTGACTACACGACAACATCGGCAGTGCATTGCGAAAAGCGGTCGCCGCCCGGAGCGGCAACCGCCTTTTATTGTACCTCAAGGCACGATCAGTGTGCCGGTCTCGCCTTTCAACGCCCGGCCGATATTCTCCGGGTTGGTGATCAAAGCCTGTTTGCCGCCGGCCTCCAGGAACCAGATCACGGCCTGTATCTTGGGGGCCATCGAGCCTTTGGCAAAGTGCGTGCCCTCGGCCAGATACTGTTTGGCCTCAGCCAGGGTCATCTTATCCAACCACTTCTGGTCGGGTTTGCCGAAGTTGAGCGCCACCTTCTCGACGGCGGTAGAGATGATGAAGATATCGGCCTTGAGCATCTGCGCCAGCAGACTGGAGGCAAAGTCCTTATCAATCACCGCGGCCACGCCCTGGTAGGTGCCATCCTCTTTCTTGATCACCGGGATGCCGCCCCCGCCGACCGTCACCGTGGTGACGCCGGCGTCGATCAGGGTTTTGACGGCATCAAACTCAACGATCTCTTTGGGCAACGGGGAGGGCACCACCCGTCGCCAGCCGCGCCCGGCGTCCTCTACCACCACCCAGCCGTCTTCCTCAGCCCGCTTCCTGGCCTCGGCTTCTTCCATGAAGCCACCGATCGGCTTGGTGGGGTTCTGAAAAGCGGGGTCGTCTTTATCCACCGCCACCTGGGTGACCACGGTAGCCACCGGCCTGGAGATGCCGCGACGGGTGAGTTCGTTCTTGAGGTTCTGCTGGATGGCGTAGCCAATGGCGCCCTGCGTATCCGCCCCGCAGACCTCCAGCGGCACTTCGTGCATGCCGGCTACTTTGGCCGCGATCTCCGAACGGCGCAGGATGAAGCCGACCTGCGGGCCGTTTCCGTGACCGATGGCAACCGTCCAGCCATCTTCGATCAGATCGGCGATGTAGTACGCCGTTTCGCCAGCCGCTTTATACTGATCTTCCACGCTGACGTGTTGTTTGTCCTTGATCAGAGAATTGCCGCCAATGGCAATGACGGCGATTTTGCGTTCGCTCATATTTATTCCTTAGTTCCTTAGTTCATTGGTTCATCAGTGCATTGGTCATCAGTTCAGCGATGCAACCGATGCAACCAATGCAACCAATGCAACTAACTACCTCATCGTAAGCGCCATCACGGCCTTCTGCACGTGCAGGCGGTTTTCGGCTTCGTCGAAGACCACCGAATGTGGCCCATCGAGCACCTCGCTGGTGACTTCGATGTCGCGGTCGGCGGGCAGCGGGTGCATGTAGATGGCGTCGTCCTTGGCGCGGGACAGTTTTTCCTGGTCCATGATCCAGTGTTTGTACTTGTCCTGCAGGCGCTTGCCCTCTTCGGGGTCGGTGGTGGTCAGCAGCGGCCCCCAGGATTTGGCGTAGATCACGTCGGCGTCGTCCATGGCCGCGGCCATGCCGTCCGGGTCGCTGATGATTTCGAAGCTGGTCTTGTTTTCGCGCGCCAGTTGCTGCGCCTGTTCGACGATTTCGGGCATGAGCGGGAATTCGGGCGGGTAGGCCAGGGTGACATCCATGCCGAAGCGCGGCATTTGCAGGATGAGCGACTGCGGCACCGAGATCGGTTTGAGGTACGAGGCGGCATAGGCCCACGAGACTACGATCTTCTTGCGGCGCAGGTCGCGGCCTTTCTTTTCCATGATGGTCATCAGGTCGGCCAGGCACTGGTGCGGATGGTACACATCGCACTGCATGTTGAGCACCGGCGCGCGCGAGGCTTCGGCCACCAGGTTCAGGTAGCGGTTGCCCACGCCCCAGTCACAGTGACGGATGGCAATGCCGTCGTAGTAGCGTCCCAGGATTTCGCCGATTTCCTTTTCGGTATCGCCGTGGGAAATCTGGGTGGTTTTGCTTTCGATGAAGGCCGCGTGGCCGCCCAGCTGGGCCATGCCGGCTTCGAACGAGGCGCGGGTGCGCGTGCTGCTGAAGAAGAAAAGCATGGCCAGGGTCTTGTCGCGCAGGTAGGGGTGAGGCACGCCCAGGGCGCGTTTGCGCTTGAGGTCCCAGGCCACATCGAGAATGGTTTCGACTTCTTCTTTGCTGAAGTCGAGGTCTGAGATGAAATCACGTCCACGGAGGTTGGTTTGCATGGGTTGGTCTCCTAATCAGTTAGTCGATTGGTCGGTTAGTCGGTTAGTCGGTTAGTCGGGTCAGGGGTGTTTGTGGCGTGTGAGGTAGCCAATGAGGCCGTTGATGAGTTTTTTCGTTTCGTTTGCCAGTTGGTAAGCCTTCTCCTTTTCTTCTTTGGTGATATAGCCTGCATCCAGCGCCAGGTAGAGTTGGGATTGCACTTCCGATGCCGACCGCCGGGCAAAGCGTAAGAAGCGGGCAAATTCCGGGTCATAGCCAGAGTCGAAGCCTTCGGCGATGTTATGCATGACCAAACCAGCCGCACGTTGAATCTGGTCGCGCAGGCCAAAGTCGCGGGCAAACGGGCCTTTGCGCGTCAGCGCGTAGACGTAGTTTGCCAGTTCGCGGGCTTTTTTTCCAGGCGTCCAGGTCTTCAAAATTGCGGATGGTGGGCATGAGGCAGTCCTTTGGTTGGTTAGTCTGTCAGTCTGTTAGTCGGTCAGTCGGTCAGTCAGCCGAGCATGCGACCACGCGACTACGCGACTAATCGACTAATAGACCAGGTAACAGTGCGTAAAACTCCGCCGCCTTGACCACGTCCGCCAGCGGGACGGAATCGCGCACGGTGTGAGCGGTGGTTTCGTCGCCGGGGCCGAAGCCGATGGCCGGGATACCGGCTTTGCCCGCCCAGTAGATGCCGTTGGTGGAAAATTCCCACTTGCCGGCGGGGGCGTCGGGCAGGCCAATCAGCTTGCGGGCCTTTTGCCCGGCCTGCACCAGCGGATGGTCTTCTTCGAGCGCCCAGGCCGGGAAGTACTTGTCCACGGGGAAGACGAAACCGGTGTACGATGGTTCATCGTAGAACAGTTCTTCCACCTTGACGCTGTCCTTGAATTCCGGTGGGATGAGCGCTTCGATCTGGGCGATGGCTTCTTCCTTGGTTTCGCCAAAGGTCATGCGGCGGTCGATGTAGATCACGGCCTCGTCGGGCACGGCGTTGATGCTGGGGGTCTTGACGTGCATGTCGCTGACGGTGATCTTGCCGTGCCCCAGGAAGGGATGGTCGCCGAGCTGCGGCTCAAGGTCACGGATGCCGGCGATAACCGGCAGCAGCTTGTAGATGGCATTATCACCCAGGTGATTGCTGGCGGCGTGGGCGCTCTTGCCCTTGGCCACCACGCGCAGCTCGATGCGTCCCTTGTGGCCGCGATAGACCTGCAGTTTGGTCGGCTCGCCGATCACCACGAAATCGGGGCGCACACCGGGGTCCACCTCCACGAAGCTGTTGGGGGCGATGCCGTCGCACCATTCTTCCATGTTGCCGAAGTAATAGACCGTCCAGCCTTCCAGCAGACCGAGGTCGCGGGCGATCGCCAGCCCATAAACCATGCCAGGGGTGGAGCCTTTCTCGTCGCACGCGCCGCGCGCGTACAGGATGCCGTTCTCGACCTTGCCTTCGAAGGGATCCCATTCCCATTCTTCCGGGTCGCCGATGCCGACCGTGTCGATATGCGAGTCATAGACCAGCACCCGCGGCCCGTTTCCGATGCGCCCGAGGATGTTGCCCATCTTGTCGAAGCGCACTTCTTCGAAGCCGAGTTTGCGCATTTCGTCGCCGATGCGCTCGCCCACTTCCTTGAGCTGCGAGTTCATCGACGGAATGGCGACGATATCGCGCAGGAACTGCACGATTTCCGGCTCGGCTGCGGCCACACGCCGCTGGATTGCATCAATCTTTTCTGCCAACATCAGAACCTCTCAGGTGGTAAATTGGAAACCCGGCGCACGATGTGGAATTTGAAGTGACCGGGCAAAAAATAACTGCGGGAATAGGCCAGGATGTGGTTTTCGTTGCTGTAGAGCCAGGCCTCGAACGCCAGCAATACGTCGCCTCGCTGGATGTGCAATTTTTTGGCGATATCCGCCGGGGCGCCGATAGCGGTCACCTCGGTGCGTGACTGCTGCGCGGCCGCGCCGCGCGTCAGCAGGTAATCGAGCACCGAGCCGCGGAAGTTTTCGGGCAGATCATCCGGAGCCAGCACCTCGGCCGGCAGGATGTCAATCAGCCAGGCCACCGGTTTTTCGTCAATGTGCACAATGCGCTCGACGTAGGTCAGCAACGTTTCGGATGGCACATCCAGTTTTTGGGCGTAGTCGCTGTTGTGCATTGGGACGACGGCCAGGTTGCTGATAGCGATGTCCATCCCCTTGCGGCGGGCCAGGGTATCGATGCTTTCCAGCACCTCCAGACCGCTTTCCAACACCGGCATGTCTTTGCTGACAAATGTGCCGGAACCCTGCCGCCGCCAGATCAGGCCGCGGGTCTCAAAGACGCGCATCGCCTCGCGCAGCGTGGCGCGTGAAACGCCGAGCTGCCGCGCCAGCTTCGGCTCGGAGGGCAACCGTTCCCCCGGCTCGGCCGCCGCGATGAGAGCTTCCAATCGGGTATGCAGGTCTCTAGGCATGGCTCACTGGGGAACACCGTTCACTGTTCACTACTCACTGCTCACTGTTCACTACTCACTTCTCACTGCTCACTGACCACTGACCACTACCCCGCCACCACCGGCACGAAATCGAACTTCGTCACATCCACCAGCCCCAGGTCGGAGATGCGCAGTTCGGGGATGACCACCAGCGCCAGCAGCGAGAGTTGCATATTCGGGTTATTGAGCGTGCAGCCGCAGGCGCGGAAACCTTCCAACACCGTGGCAGCCTTTTCGGCGACCACTTCGGCGCGCTGGTTGGACATCAGCCCGGCGATAGGCAATTCCACCAGGCCGATGACCTCGCCATCTTTCACCACCACCTGCCCGCCCTGCGTCTCGGCCAGTTTGTTGGCGGCCTGCGCCATCATGGCCTCGTCGGTGCCGACCACGATCATGTGGTGACTGTCGTGCGCCACGGTGGTAGCAATGGCACACTTCTCGGTGAAGCCGAAGCCGTGCACCAGGCCGACGGTCACGCCACCGGTGCCTTTGTGCCGCTCCACCAGAGCGATTTTCGCCAGGTCGCGCGCCATATCCACGCGGATTTCACCGTCCTGCGGGGTGACTTCCATGCGCAGGTGCTTGGTGGGCGCCTGGTTCTCGATCACGCCGATGACGTTAGCGACCACAGACGACGGACGACCGTCAACTGGAAGGCGGAAGTCTGCAGCCGTCAGGGTTTTGCCCAAATGGACGGAGTGCGTGGCCCAATCGGGGTAGGCATATTGCGGCAGATCCACCACCCAGCGCCCCTCCTCGGCGATCACACGCCCTTTGGCGATGACCATCTCGGCGCGGAACGCGCGCAGGTCGGAGGTCAGCACGATATCAGCCCAACGGCCGGGAGCGATCATACCCATCTCGCGGCTGACGCCAAAGTGTTCCGCCGTATTGATGGTCATCATCTGGATGGCGGTCATCGGCTCCAGCCCCTCGGCGATGGCGTGGCGCAACACACGATCCATGTGCCCGTCGTTGACCAGTGTCTCGGAGTGGCTGTCATCGGTGCACAGGATGAAGTGCCGCGGGTCGAGGCCATGCTCGGTGACAGCCTTGACCTGCGCGGCCACATCGTGCCATCCTGAGCCGTAGCGCAGCATGGCCTTCATGCCCTGCCGCACGCGGGCGATGGCGTCTTCCAGACGGGTGCCTTCGTGGTCATCTTCCGGGCCGCCCGCCACATAGCCGTGGAAAGGCAGGCCCAAATCGGGGCTGGCATAGTGCCCGCCGATGGTCTTGCCGGCCGCGTGGGTGGCGGCCATTTCGGCGAGCATCTTCTCATCGCTGTTGAACACGCCGGGGAAGTTCATCATCTCGCCCAGGCCGATGATGCCGTCCCAGGCCATCGCTTCAGCCACTTCTTCCGGGCCGATGGACGCGCCAGGCGTCTCCAGGCCGGGGGCCGAGGGGACGCAGGAGGGCATCTGCACCCAGACGTGAATCGGCTGGGCGGCGGCCTCGTCCACCATCAATTTGACGCCCTTCAACCCGAAGACGTTGGCGATCTCGTGCGGGTCTACGAACATGCCGGTCGTGCCGCGCGGGGCGACGGCACGCACGAACTCGGTCACCGTGACCATGCCCGATTCGACGTGCATGTGCCCATCGAGCAGGCCGGGGACGAGATAGCGCCCCTCGGCCTCGATGACCTGTGTCTCCGGGCCGACGCAATGGGATGCGTCTTCCCCTACAAAAGCGATACGCCCATCTTTGACAGCGATGTCGGTATGCGGGATGATCTCGCCGGACTGCACGCACACCCACTGCCCGTCTCGGATGACCAGGTCGGCGGGCACGCGCCCCATGGCGACATCTACGAGGGTGCGGGTGAGAGAAACAGATATACTCATAAATACACTCCCTGATTCAAGCCAGCAATTTCCTCATCAGCTCTCGACTCTGTTGCGAGAAGAAGTCCTTTACATCTTCCCAGCGAACCGGTTTGAGCATCTTTGGCATCGGTTCAGCATCCGCTTCCTCAAAATACCCAAGTGAGAGCACAAGGTGAACCTGATTGATGTCCAAACCGGCATACTTTGCACGATGATACTCAAGCGCACGCTCTGGCGAAATGCCCGCTTCCTGTGCCAGGAAATACAGGTCAATAAAATCTCGTCGCGTGTTGCGCTGGGCAATAGCCTCGATCTTCATCGCCGCCAGGTCTGGCAGGCGCAAGATACGCGTATTCAATGCGGTAAGCGGTTCCTCCAGCAAATGATAGCGATACCAGAAAAAACTGATGCGCAACTCGTCGAGCGCACCCAGAAGCGTATCCTCGGCAAGTCGCTCGCGACGGTAGGCATCGAACTCCTGCAAACGTTTGTCCAGCGCGAAGACATCGAAACGCTCTTGCGAGTAGTAATCCAGGTCCACAGAAATCCTGTGGCCGAGGTGCAGGGCGATCGCCGTCCCACCGGCGAGATAGAAAGGACGGCTGATTCCTTTCTCGCCTAGTATGGCCAGATAGCGTCGCGTTGCTGGTGGAAGGGCTTCTGTAAACATCGCACGCTGTGTGAAGGAACATCGAAATAGAGCGCCCAAAAAGCAGCCCTGCGGCGAGATAACTGCCGCGAGCGCTTCAGAGTATCCACGATCTGCTCGCGAGGAAAACGGCGGAAGAGCCAGCGCAGTTCGGGGAAATCGCCGTATTCCAGCAATCGCTCGATGACGTAGCGCGGGTGAGCGGAAACGTCCAATTGGGCGGGGTCGATCTCCCAAAAGTATCGGTAGGCCGATTTGGGGAGGCGGTTTTCGTCGTTCATCCTACTCCATCCTCACTGCTCACTGCTCACTGACCACTTCCCACCAGCTCCCGCGCCAGCCGATTGTGCGTTTCGATCAGGCGGCCTTCGTCCACGGTGACCAGTTGGCCTTCTTTCACCACAAACTTGCCGCCCACCACGGTGTAATCCACACGCACGGGCTGGTCGAAGACCACCGCCGCGACCGGATCGTGCAGGCCGCCGGCGTATTCGAGGCGGTTCAGGTTGATGGCGAAGAAATCGGCGCATTTGCCGGCTTCCAGCGAGCCGATGTCGGTGCG
>RFKO01000080.1 GCA_003694235.1 Anaerolineae bacterium | reverse complement strand
CCCCCGATGTGGTCAGCACCTATCGCGCCGCGCGCGGGGAATGGACGCCCTTGAAGCTGCCGGAGCGCATCCTGGCGCATCGCGCCGCCGTGGCGCGCTGGAAGGAACAGGGCGCGGCGCGTTATCGTCCCCTGGAGTACGATGCCGAGACCACCGATTTGCCGCCGGTGCGGGTGGTGGATATGCGCGCCGAACTCAAAGAGGGCAACTCGTCCATCTTTAGCCGGCTTTTGCAACATTCTCTGCAGCAGGTGCTGGCGCATGAGCAGCAGGCCATCCTGTTCGTCAACCGGCGCGGCATGGCGACCTATGTTTTCTGCCGTGAGTGCGGCCATACGCTCAAATGCCCGCGTTGCGAGATACCGCTGACCTACCACCTGGCCTCGGAGCAGCAGGAGGAGGGTCTGCTTTGTCATCGTTGCAATTACCGGCGCAAGATGCCGGCGCGCTGCCCTCAGTGCGGGAGCCATAAAATTCGCCATTATGGCCTGGGCACCGAACGCGTGGAACGCGAGGTGGCGCAGATATTTCCGCGGGCGCGGCTGCTGCGTTGGGATCGCAGCACCACCCGGCGCAAAGGGGCGCATCAAGACATCCTGGAGCGTTTTGCCTCCCATCAGGCCGATGTGTTGATCGGCACACAGATGCTTGCCAAGGGCCTGGATTTACCCCTGGTCACGCTGGTGGGCGTTGTGCTGGCCGATGTCGGTCTGAATCTGCCGGATTACCGCGCCGGCGAGCGCGTCTTCCAGGTGCTGACGCAGGTGGCCGGGCGCGCTGGTCGCAGTCCCCTCGGCGGGCAGGTGGTGTTGCAAACCTTTCAGCCGGAGCATTATGTCATCCAGGCTGCGGCGCGGCACAGCTACGCCGAGTTCTATCGCCGCGAACTGGCCTACCGCCGCGAATTGCTCTACCCGCCCTTCAGCCGCCTGGCGCGGCTGGAATTGCGCGGTCCGGAGGAGGTAGATATCCAGCAGGCGCTGGAAGACGTGGCGGCGCTGCTGCGTCGCCGCGGGCTGGGGGATCATCACCTGATTGGCCCGGTGCCGTGTTTCTTCCGCCGTGTGGCGGGGGCGTATCGCTGGCAGATCGTGCTGCGTGGCCCCAACCCCGCCGCGCTGCTGCAAGACCTGATGTTGCCCGACCTGCGCATTGAGGTTGATCCCCCCTCTCTGCTATAATTCAGGCGGCCGCGCGCCATCCAAGGCGCGGTGGACTTTCTTATCTGGAGTGCGTCATGCAAATGCGGCATGAGATTCTGAGTTGGGAAGATGTGGATAGACTGATCGATCATCTGGTCCCCCAATTTGATGTTGAGTTCGATGGGATGGTGATCATCACCCGCGGCGGCATCATCCCCGGCGGGATGCTGGCGGAGACGTTGGGGATTGTGTACGTGCTCACCGCGGCGGTGGATTTCCCGGCCGAGGTAGAAGCGGCTCGCTCGAAATTGTACGCCTGGCCGGCGTTCTTGCAATTCCCCTCTGACGAGCAGCTGGAAGGGCGGCGCATTCTGGTGGTGGATGATGTCTGGGGGTCGGGGCGTACCATCACCGCTGTCAGCAACCGCATCGCCGCCGCGGGGGGCATCCCCTATACCTGCGTGCTGCACTTCAACCCCTATCGCAACCTGTTCGGCAGCGCGCGGCCGGATTATTACGCCGCAGTAACCGATGCCCACATCATCTATCCATGGGAGATTGACCGCGGGCCGGGGAAGGTGTTGAACGCTCCGTTGGGGGAAGGGTGAGTTTCAGACACACACGCTTTGACGCTCCATGATTCCGCTGCGATTGCAAATTTCCGGCTTTCTCTCTTACCGCCAGCCGGTGGAGATTGACTTCACCGCTTTCGATCTGGCCTGTATCTCCGGGCATAACGGCGCGGGGAAATCGTCCATTCTCGACGCGCTCACCTGGGTGCTGTTCGGCGAAGCGCGCCAGCGCGGTGAGGCGGTCATCAATCTGCAGTCAGATGCCGCCGAGGTCACGCTGACTTTTGCCTACGAAGGCAACCGATATCGGGTGCAGCGGCGCAACGAACGCGGCAAACCCGTTCGCCTGGAATTTCACATCGCCTCCGCTGCCGAGGCCGGTTCGTGGAAGCCGCTGACCGAGCGTACCCTGCGCGAGACGCAGCAGCGCATCAACCAGACCCTGCGCCTGGACTATGAGACCTTCGTCAACGCGGCTTTTTTCCTTCAGGGGGAGGCTGACCGTTTTACCCAGCAGCGTCCCGCCGACCGCAAGCGAATTCTGGGCAACATCCTGGGGCTGGAGGTTTGGGATGTGTATCGTCAGCGCGCCGCGGTGCGCCGGAAGCAGGTCAGAGCAGAGATTGACCTGCTCAACGGACAGATGATGAGCATCCAGCAGGAATTGGATGAAGAGCCGCAGCGCCGGGAGGCGCTGGCGCGCCTGGAAGCGGAATTGCAGCGTCTGGAAGAATCTCGCCGCCTGCAAGCGCAAACCGTGGAGCAGATCAAGCAAACGATGGCTTTGCTGGAAGAGCAGCGTCGGCAGGTGGAGGCGTTGCAGCGGCAACTGGAGGATGGTCGCCGTCAACGTGCAGAGTTGCAGGCCGAGTTGCAGTCCCGTCAGGATGAGCGCGCCCGCTATGCGGACCTGCTGGCGCGCGCCGAGGAGATCCGTGCCGATTACCAGGCCTGGCAGCAGGCGCGCGCTGCGCTGGCGCGCTGGGATGAGATGGCGACCCAGTTTCACGCGTTTGACAAAGAGCGTCAGCAGCCTTTGCAGCAAATCGAAGCTGAGCGCGCTCGCATCGAGCAGCAAATCGCCACCTTGCAAGAGCAAAGCCGTACAGCGGAAACCCAGCAGGCCGAGCTGGATGATCTGCGGCGTCAGCTGGCCGCACAGGAGGAGACCCTCGCGGCGCTGGAAGAACAAATCGAAAAGCGCGATGCGTTGAAGGAGGAGCTGGAGGCCGTCCGGCAGCAGCAAGCCGCGGCCCAGGCGGAAAATCCATCCCTGAAAGCTCAGATGGATGAACTCAAACAACGGATTGATCGCCTGAGCGAGGTGGAAGGCGCGGCCTGTCCCCTGTGCGGGCAGCCGCTCTCGCCACAGGAGCGCCAGCGCCTGATGGAAGAATTGCAGACGCAAGGCAAGGCGCTGGGCGACCGCTATCGCGCCAATCGGGATGCGCTCCAGAAAGCTGAGGAGGGTATCAAGGCGCTGGAGGCCGCTTTGGAAGCGTACGCCGATGTGGAAGAGCGTTCCCGACAGCAGGCTCGTGTTTTCGATCAGATCGTTGCGCGCATCCAGCACCTTGAGGAACAGAAGCGGAAGTGGGAGGAGGAAGGGTATCCCCGTTTGCAGGCGTTGCAAACCGCGCTGGCGGAAGAGCAATTCGCCCCGCAGGCGCGCGCCCGTCTCCAGGAGATCGACGCCCGTCTGAAAGCGCTGGGGTACGACCCGGAAGCGCATCAGACAGCCCGTCAGGCGGAACAGCAGGGACGCGCTGCCGAGGATGCGCTGCGCCTGCTGGAAAAGGCCACCGGCGCGCTTGGCCCGCTGGAGCGGGAGATTGCCTCGCTCCAGAAACGACTGGACGAGCTGGAGGAAACCATCCACAAACAGGAGGCGGAGTATCAGCAGGCGAGCGAGGCTTTGCAGCAGGCCGAGGCCGACGCTCCTGACTTGCGAGAGGCGCAGCGCGCCCTGCTCGATCTGCAAGAAAAGGAAAACCTCCTGCGCCAGGAGGTGGGGGCGGCGCGTCAGCGCGTGGATGTGCTGGCCGTGCAGCGCAAGCGACTGAAACAACTGGAAGCAGAGCGCGAGACGCTGGCGCAGCACATGGCGCGCCTGGAGCAACTGGAAACGGCCTTTGGCAAGGACGGCGTGCCGGCGTTGTTGATCGAGCAGGCGCTGCCGGAACTGGAGGCCCGCGCCAATGAGTTCCTCGACCGCTTGAGTGGGGGTGAGATGACGGTGCGGTTCGAGACGCAGCGCGCCCTGAAATCTCGCGATGGCATGCGCGAGACGCTCGATATTCACATCAGCGACCGCCTTGGCACACGCAGCTATGAGACGTATTCCGGCGGCGAGGCCTTTCGCGTCAACTTTGCCATCCGGCTGGCGCTTTCCGAGATACTCGCCCGCCGGGCGGGCGCCCGACTGCAGACACTGGTGATTGACGAGGGTTTTGGCAGTCAGGACGAATCCGGCCGCCAGCGATTGATCGAGGCCATCAATCTGATCCGCCAGGATTTTGCCAAAATTCTGGTTATCACCCACATCGACGCGCTCAAAGACGCTTTCCCGGCGCGTCTGGAGGTGGAGAAGACTGCACAGGGGTCGCAGGTCAACCTGTTGTTGTCATGAGCGTATGCGTTCTCTCCACTCTCCTGACCATCCTGGCCCTGGTGCTCACCCGCTGGCTGCACAGCCGGGTGGATTTGCAGCCGGTCGTCACGCCGCGTCAGCTGCCAGAGGGGGAAGATGCCCCGCTGATTTCGGTCATCGTGCCGGCGCGTAACGAAGAACGCAACATCCGCCGTTGCGTTGCGGCGCTGCTGGCGCAATCCTACCCCCAACTGGAAGTGATTGTGGTGGACGATTGCTCGCAGGATGACACGCCGCGCATTCTGGCTGAGATGGCCGCCGCGCAGCCTCGTCTGCGGGTGCATCGCGGAGAACCCTTGCCTGCCGGCTGGGCGGGGAAGCCGCACGCCCTTCAGCAGGGCGCTCGGCTGGCCCGCGGGGAGTGGTTGTGCTTTGTGGACGCCGATACTTTTGCTCATCCCGATTTGCTTTCCAGTGTTTACCTGGCGGCCAGAGAGCACCATGCCGACCTGTTTACTATTCTGACGGATCAGGAACTCGGTTCGTTTTGGGAGAAGGTGGTGTTGCCGTTGGTGTTCATCGGCCTTTCCTTTGGCTTCCCGGCAGATCGGGTGAACGACCCGACGCAGGCGGAGGCCATCGCCAACGGGCAGTTCATTCTTATCCGCAGGCAGGTGTATCAGGCGCTCGGCGGGCATGCGGCCATCAAAAACCGCATTGACGAAGACAAAGCGCTGGCGGAAGTGGTCAAAGGGGCGGGCTATCGCCTGGTCTTCGCCGATGGACGCACGCTGGCGCGCACGCGCATGTACACCTCTCTGGCGGAGATGTGGGAAGGCTGGACGAAGAACATTTTCCTGGGCTTGCGAGACCGGCTTGGACTGCTGTTGTTCGGCGCGGTAGTGGCGCTGGCCGGTGCGCTGGCGTTACCTGTATGGTTGTTGCTGGGGTTTCTCTGGTGGCAGGAAGCGGGGGGCTGGCAGGGCGTGGTGGTGCTGCTGGAAGCAATTGTGGTTTGGGGGTATGTCATTCTGTGGCGCGCCCGTGGAGCGCGGGCCATGCATAT
>RFKO01000079.1 GCA_003694235.1 Anaerolineae bacterium | reverse complement strand
GGTTCGGCCTCTTCCGCAGGCGCGGCCTCGGATTCCGCCTCGGCAGCCTGTTTTTCTTTGGCCGCCTGGGTGACCGCGGCGATCTCCTCATCACGGCGGGTGCGCACATCCACACCGCGGGCCTGTTCCGCCTCGGCCGCTTCGGCCAGCAAGGTTTCCAGCGATTCACCGGCCTTGAAGCGCTTGTAACGCTCCCACAGACCGACCTGATCGAACAGGCGACGCACTGCATCGGTGGGTTGTGCGCCCACACTCAACCAGTGGTACACCCGGTCTTCCTTGAACTGAATGGTCGCCGGTTCGGTGCGCGGGTTGTAGAAACCCAGAACTTCCAGGAATTTTCCATCGCGGGGGCTTTCTTTATCTGCCGCCACCACGCGATAAGAAGGTTGTTTTTTCGCGCCTACGCGGCGCAATCGAATTCGAACCATAGTGATCTGTCTCCTTCATTTACAGATTTCAAGTACAAATCGCCCAACACCGACGGTGAGAGGGGTTGGCGTCGAAGGGAACGCCACACCGCGGCAGAGCAGCGATCAACCAAACAAACCGGCCAGGCCGCGCATGCCGCTCTTGGAAAGCCGTTTCATCACGCGGCGCATCTCCCGGTATTGTTTCAACAACAGATTGATATCCTGAACCTGCGTGCCGGAGCCGCGGGCGATACGCCGTTTGCGGCTGGCGTTCAGGATTTTGGGTTTGCGGCGTTCCTCCGGTGTCATCGAGTTCAGGATAGCCTCGATGCGTTTCAGCCGGTCTTCGGCATCCCGCGGGTCAACCTGGCGGGCCATCTGTCCCATGGCGCCGGGCATCATCTCCAGCAACTGGCCAAACGGGCCGAGTTTGCGCAGCTGCTCAATCTGGCGGGCGAAGTCTTCCAGCGTGAACTCGCCGGAAAGCATGCGGCGCGCCTGCTCCTCGGCGACTTCCTGATCCAGTTTCTCTTCTGCCCGCTCGATCAGGCCGATCACATCTCCCATTCCGAGGATGCGCGAGGCCAGCCGCGCGGGGTCGTAGACTTCCAGGGCGTCCAGGTCTTCGCCGGTGCCCAGGAACTTGATCGGCACACCGGTGACAGAGCGCACCGAGATGGCCGCGCCGCCGCGAGCGTCACCGTCCATCTTGGTGAGGATCAGTCCCGTCAGCGGCAGCAGGCTCTGGAAACCCAGCGCCAGGTTGACCGCCTCCTGGCCGATCATCGCATCCACCACCAGCAGGATTTCATGCAGTGTGATGCGGCGGGCGATGGCGTCCAGTTCGGACATCAGGTCAGCGTCCAGCTGCGAACGGCCGGCGGTATCGAGGATCACCACGCTGAAGCCGCCGTTGCGGGCGCGTGTGACCGCCTTTTGCGCCAGGCGCGGCGGCTCCACGCCCTCTTCGGCATACACGTCCACGCCCAGGCGTTCGCCCAGGGTTTGCAGTTGCTGCACCGCGGCGGGACGATAGGGATCAGCCGCCACAAGCAGCACGCGCTCACCCTGACTGCGCAGTTTTTTGGCCAGCTTGGCCGCCGCCGTGGTCTTGCCTGAACCCTGCAGACCGGCCAGCATGATGACATGCGGCCGCGGCCCCTGCAACGTCAAAGGCGCAGGCTCGCCCAACGTGGCGATCAATTCTTCGTGAACGATCTTGATCACCTGCTGCGCCGGGTTGAGCGCTTTGGAGACCTCATGCCCGACGGCGCGCTCGCGCACGCGGGCGATGAAGTCTTTGACGACCTTGTAGTGAACATCGGCTTCCAGCAACGCCAGGCGCACCTCGCGCATGGCGGCATCCACGTCGCGCTCGGAGAGTTTTCCCCGGCGGCGCAGATTCTCGAAGACGGTGTTCAGGCGAGCGGTCAGATTCTCAAACATAGCAAAAAAGCGCGGCCTGGTCAGCCGCATCGCTGGATTTTAGCGTGTCTGCGTCATTTGGTCAAGAATTTCATTGTCACCCGCGCGGCTGTATGGTAAAATCGCCCCGCTACGGAGGGGCTGTTCGACCCACTGGAGGGATGGCCGAGTGGACGAAGGCGCCTGTCTTGAAAACAGGTATGGAGCAATCCATCGTGGGTTCGAATCCCACTCCCTCCGCCTTAACATGATGAGTGCAGAATGATGAATGCAGAATGATGAATTCAGAATTCCACAATCTGCATTCCGCATTCTACATTCTGCATTCTACATTCTACATTCTGCATTCTACATTTTCTCTGGGGAGGTGCCAGAGTGGACGATTGGGGCCGCCTGCTAAGCGGTTGTCGGGGTAAAACTCGACCGAGGGTTCGAATCCCTCCCTCCCCGCCTGATGCCCTCGTAGCTCAGTGGATAGAGCACTTGGTTGCGGACTAAGGGGTCGCGTGTTCGAGTCACGCCGAGGGCGCACGAGAGAGCGGGAAATCCCGCTCTTTTTTATCATCAGAGCAAGGCCATGCAAACCACAGACGTACTGATCATCGGCAGCGGGCCGGCGGGCATCTCCACCGCTCTGCATCTTCTGCAGCTATCGCCGCTCTGGAGAGAGCGCATCCTTATCCTGGAGAAAGACAACCATCCACGCCATAAACTGTGTGGCGGGGGCGTTACCCGCTTTGGCCTGCGGGTGTTGCAAAACCTGGAAATCCCGCTACCGCTGCCCCTGCCGCAGGCCCGCGTGGATCGCGTGCGCCTGCAATACGGCAGACAGCAAATCATCGTGCGCGGCAAACCGCAATTCGTGGTCTTCCATCGTCCGCAGCTGGATGCCTACCTGGCTGCCGAGGCGCGCCGCCGCGGGGTGCAGTTGCAAGAAAACGAAACCGTCACCGGCCTGAAAACCACCTCGCAAGGGGTGGAGGTCACCACCACTCGAGGGAGGTATCGAGCACGGGTGGTGGTCGGCGCTGACGGCAGCAAAGGCCGCGCCCGCCGCCTGGTGCAGGGGCGCGCCGCCGGACACGTAGCCCGGGTGCTGGAAACACTGCAACCCACCAGCGGGGAAAGCATTCCTTTTCGGGAGAACGCTGCCCTGTTCGACTTCACCGCGACCCGGCAGCAACTACAAGGCTACCTGTGGGATTTCCCCTCTTTCGTAGATGGTCAACCAACAGCCAACCGGGGGATTTATGACAGTCGCGCCGGACGCAGCGAGCACCGCGCCCGACTGCCGGAGATGTTGCGCGCCTTCCTGCCCCCCCACCTCCCCGCCTCCATCCAGGGACATCCCATCCACTGGTTCACGCCGCGGGGGCGCTTTGCCGTGCCGCATCTGTTGCTGGTCGGCGATGCCGCCGGCGTTGACCCGCTCTTTGGCGAGGGCATCGGCCCGGCGTTGGGATACGGCGCGGTGGCCGCACAGACGATCGAGGCTGCCTTCCGCCGCGGCGACTTTTCCTTCCGCGATTATCGCCGCCGCCTGCTGCGTTCTCCCCTCGGACGCTATCTCACCCTGCGCTGGGCCGCGGCGCGGCTGGTGTATCACTTCTCCGCCTATCCCTGGTTCATGAAACCGCTCTGGCACATTGGCGCGGGGATCGCCCGCCTGTTCCCCGCAGGAGAACTCTACCCGCAACAAAATGAAAGACACATCCATTCAGATTTTACTGACCAACGATGACGGCATTCGCTCACCGGGGTTATGGGCCGCTGCTGAGGCCCTGGAAGCGTTAGGCTATGTCACCGTGGTCGCACCACGGGAGCAAAGCTCCGGTATGGGACGCAGCCTGCCCAGCACCTCCGACGGCATCATCACCCCGCAGAAAATTCCGGTCAACGGGCGCGAGTGGACGGCTTACGCGGTGGGCGGTACGCCGGCGCAGGCCGTGCTGCACGGCGTGCTGGAGGTGCTGCCGCGCAAGCCTGATCTGGTGGTCTCCGGCATCAACTACGGGGCAAACGTCGGTCTGGGGATCACCATCTCCGGCACCGTGGGCGCTGCCCTGGAGGCCGCCGGCCTGGGAATCCCGGCCATCGCCATCTCGCTGGACACGCCACCAGAAGAGCATCTCCGCTATTCGCGGGAGGTTGATTTCTCCGCCGCGGCGCATTTCTGCACTTTCTTCGCCGCGCGCCTGCTCGACCGCGCCCTGCCCGATGATGTGCACGTCCTCAAAGTAGAAATCCCCGCCGAGGCCACGCCCGAAACCCCGTGGGAGATCACCCGCCTGGCGCGCATCCCGTATTACGAAGCGGTACGCCCTCAGCGCAAGGACTGGGATCAGCCGGTACGCCTGGGATACCGCATCTCCCCCTCCTGGCAGGATGCCGCGCCGGAGAGCGATGTCCACACCCTGTACATCAAGAAACACGTCTCGGTCACCCCCCTCACGCTGGATATGACCGCGCCCATTTCGCCGCAGGCGATGGAAACCTGGCTGCGCGCAGATGAGGAACGCTAAACTTCAGTCATCCCCTTCAGACAAAATCGTGTAGAGTTCCTCCAGCTCCGCCTGAATCTCGTCATAATGCTGACGCGCCTCTTGCAGCAGCGCTTCGAAGGTGGGCTTTTGCTCTTCGGGCAATGTTTCCAGCAGCCGCTCGGTGCGGGCAATTTGCTGCGCCTTCTGCCCCAGTTTGTGCTCCAACCGCTCCCGATAACCCTGGTAAAACTCGCGCTCGCTCAAAGGCGGCGGCAGCTCCGGCGGTCCCTGAGTGAGAATCTCGGCCACGGTGAGCAGGAATTCGGCGGTATCCACCGGTTTTTCCAGAAAGCGCGCCGCGCCCAGCCGCAAGGCGAACTCCCGATCTTCTGGAGACACATAGGTCGCCGAGAGGAAGATTACCGGTATCTGCCGCGTGGTCGGGTCTTTGCGCAGATTGTGCAACAGGGCAAAACCGTCCATGCGCGGCATCAGGATATCGGTGATCACCAGCGCCGGTCGTTCACGCGCGATCTGTTCCATGGCCTCTTCGCCATTGGCCGCGGTGACCACCGGATAGCCTTTGAAACGCAGGGTCACCGCCAGGAGTTCAAGGATATGCGGCACATCTTCGACAACCAGGATAGGGCCATAAGGAACGGTCATTTCACTACTCCAGAGGGAACTCAGGCAAATCGGCGGAGCATAATTATACCAGGGAGAAGCGGCTGGCTTCAGGGAGAACAGGCCGGCGGGATCAGGCCATTGCGCCCGCCGCACCAGCTGCCGTGGATGTCAATTCGGCGGGAGGAGATCTCGCCGCTGAACTGATTGCGGTTGGCCAGCATCGTCCAGGTGAAATCCAGGGGCTGATCCCACACCAGGCTAAACACCCCCATAGCGCGGCGGCCCTCATCGAGCACATAACCGCGCACCACCACCAGGTCACCGTTGGAAGGCCCTCCCACAGGGTAGAAAAAGCCCAACAGGTCTTCGCCGTCCTGCTCCAGCACCAGCGTTCCGGCGTCTTTCAGATTGTTGAGAAACCAGGTATTGATATGCAACCACTCGCCCGCCCAGGAATCCGCCGTCGGCCACCGGCCTGGGGCAACGGCGATCACCACCCACAGATTGGCCAACACCCTGCCCTCTCCGCTCTCCAGACGCCAGTAGCTGCGGTAGATACTGCCCCGCAGCGGGACGCGCAACATCAAAGGGATATCCACCACCTCCCCGGGTTCAACCGTCTGGCGCATGTTCCCCCACAGGGTGGAACCCAGCGCATCGAGCGAGAGTTGCGGCTCAGGGGAGAAGAAATACGCCCGCGCCTGCGGTGGGCCGGAGAGATCATCTCCCCCGGCAAACACCAGATGGAAATCCCCCCACTGCCAGGCGCAGGTGCCGCTGTTGCGCACGCGCCACAGTTTGAGGAACACCGTCCCAGGCGGCAGCGCAGTGCCATCGGGAACAGTAGGATCACCGACCACTTCAGCCTGCAAACATCCCTCCGGCAGCGAGGTGGGACTGGCCGTGACAGAAGCGGTAGGCGTGAGGGAAGCCGTGACGGTGGGGGCGAGCGTGGCGGAAGGTGTGGGGGTAGAAGTAGGCGCAGTCGCGGTCGCAGGCGGTGAGGCGAAAACCGGCGTCAACGGAGCAGGCTGACCCAACCGCGAGGGCGCACACGCGCTCAACACGCCCACCACACAGCAAAGCAGCAACTTTTGCATAGAAACGGTTATACCACATTCCTGTCCGTGGTAAGAAGTCCGTGCCATTCAGCGTCCTAAGAATACCGTTCAACTGAGAAAAAGGAGTGAAAAAATGAGTATTCTTGGCGCAATTGTAGCCGGTCTGGTGGGCACGGTGGTGATCACCCTGATCATGGCGATGGCTCCCAAAATGGGCATGCCGAAAATGGACATGGTGGGCATGCTGGGTTCGATGTTCGGGGGTGAAAATCGCGCCCTGGGGCTGGTCATCCACCTGATGATGGGAGCGATCTTCGCCCTGATCTACGCCTATCTGTGGAGCGCGGGGGTCGGCTCGGTCAGCGTGGGCAGCGGCGCGGTCTTCGGCATCGTGCACTGGCTGATCGTCGGCCTGATCATGGGCGGCATGCCGATGATGCACGCGGGGATCAAATCCGGCGCCGTCGAAGCCCCCGGCGTGTACGTGCTGAAAAGCGGCGGCGTGATGGCCTTCATGGGCGGCCTGGTGGGGCACATCATCTTCGGCATCGTGGTCGCGCTGGTGTACGCCGCCTTCTAAGTATCCATCCAAACAAACGCGAACGCCGGGAGAGCACAGGTTCCCCCGGCGTTTTTTGTCATCCTTGCCACGCCCAGGGGCAATTCTTTGACTCCCACTTCACTCTGATGTATAGTGTAAACGAGATATCGGCGCGCCTGAAGGCAGCCGATTCCGCTGAGGTGCAGTACGGCGGGAGGCGGAACGATGATTCGGATCGCCATTGTGGATGACGAGGCCCTCGTCCGTGAGGGGCTGGTGGCGCTGCTTTCCTTGATGCCAGAGGTCGAAGTGGTCGCCCAGGGGGAGGACGGGCAGGCAGCGCTGCGCATCACCGAGCAGCTTTCCCCTGACATTCTGTTGCTGGATGTTCGCATGCCCGGCATGAACGGCGTGGCGGTGACCCGCAAAATCGCCACCTGCAACCCTGAGACACGCGTGGTGTTGCTGAGCACCTTCCCCAACGACCAATACGTGATCGAAGGGCTGCGTGCCGGGGCGCGCGGCTACCTGCTCAAACGCACTTCTTCCACCCGACTGCGTGCCGCGTTGCACAGCGTGATGAACGGGGAAGCGATCATCGACCCGGGCGTCACCGACCGGGTGATCGCCCATCTGAAACCAGACCAACAGGAAACCACCCCCTGCCTGAGCGAGCGGCTGACAGCGCGGGAACGCCAGGTGCTCGCCCTGCTGGTGGAAGGAGCAGCCAACGCCGAAATCGCCGACGCGCTGGGCATTTCGCCGGGCACGGTGAAGAATCACATCAGCCACATTCTCTCCAAGCTGGGGGCGCGCGACCGCACGCACGCGGCGCGCCTGGCCGTGGAATGGGGATTGCTGTTGCATGAGTAGGCCTGCCTCCACCCCCATCTCGCCAGTCACGATTCAGGAAACCCTTCTCTACAGCCGCGGGATGGCGGCATTATTCATAGGGCTGTTCTTCTTCTACGCTCTGACACTCGAGGAGCCGCCGTGCGGGCTTCCCCTCCTGCTGTACGGGGCGCTCTCTCTGGGGATGATCGCGGGGTATTTGCTGATCACTCCCCGCAGCATATACTTCCCCCGCGGTGAGGATGCGCCCCTGCGCATCCAATATCCCCTGATCACCCTGACGTGGGCGCTGGGGTTTTTCGTTTTGCTCCACGGGCAGACCCCGGTGTATTTCTACCTGGCCGCGCTGGACGAATACATCTCCCTGGCGCTGTTCCACAACCGCAGGCTGGCCACCACCTGGCTGACCCTGCTGTATGTCGTCATCTTCGCCGCCCTGCTGGCGCTCCACGGCTGGCCGCATGCGCTATCCACCCTCCTGAAAGTCACGCCAACCTACCTGTTGATGGGCGGCCTGGGAGAGCTGGTGACGCGTCTGTGGGAGGCGCGCGAGCGTGCTGAAGCGCTGGCAGCAAGTCTGGAAGACGCCAACCATCGGTTGCGCGATTACAACCGCAAGGCCGAAGCGTTGGCCGTCGCCCAGGAGCGCAGCCGGCTGGCGCACGAAATCCACGACTCGCTGGGGCACACGCTCACTGCCCTGGGCATGCAACTGGATCTGCTGCAACAGTTGCCGGCGAACCAACTACAGGTACGCCAGCAAACCCTGATTCGCGCCCGCCACCTGGCCAACACAGCTCAAAGCGACCTTTGGCGAGCGGTGCAGGCGCTTCATCCTCCGCCGTTGGAGATGCTCTCCCTCCCTGAAGCCATGCGGCAACTGGTGGCGGCTTTCTCCCGCCGCGTGGGTCGTCCGGTAACATGGAAACAGAGCGGCGAGATGTTTCCACTCCCCACCGCCGTCTCCCTGACACTCTACCGCTGCCTGCAGGAGGGGCTGACCAACGTGCTGCGCCACGCACCCCAGGCACAACACATCACAGCCCACCTGCACTACCAAACAGACCGCGTTGTACTGCAAGTGGAAAACGACAGCCCCGCGGACTCAGGCGAGACGGAGGCATCTCCCCCTTCACATGGCTTTGGCCTGCAAAGCTTGCAGGAGCGCGTCGAGTCGCTGGGAGGCGCATTGTACGCTGCGCCCCTGCCGGATGGCGGTTTCCTGCTCGAAGTATGCCTGCCGGCCTCCCTCCCCCTCGCGGCAGAAGAGCAGCAGATTGAACATCAGGAAGCCGCTCCTTCACCAGCCAGCCAGACGAATGCCTGACGCCTCAACCCACTGCGCGGGGCGGAAAAGGTGACAGTCGCTTCGCGAGCGACTGTCACCTGCACATCACTCTTGCGGCGGGTCAGGCAGCGTATCTTTGGGGCTGTTCGGCTCGGGGATGGTGTAATTTACGTGCACCAGCCGTCAGGCCAGATTCTCCGGTTGCAACCGATCGCCCAATACTTCCTCAAGAGAGGAGATGGAGAACGAAAAAGCCAGCGCGCTATCGGAGATTTGATACACCTGAGGGGGCTGCCCGGCGTAGGGCTGGGATTGCCCATCCGCAGTGTACATGATGTAGAGCAGCTGATCAAAAAGAACGAACACGGCATCCTGACCCAGCCCCCGTTCATGAGGGAACATGGCAGGGAAACCGGTTTCGCTATCGCCGTCGGTATCCAGCAGCACCGCCCAGGGATGGTCTTTCCAGAACGTTTGCGGATCGCTCCGGGCCTCCGGCGGGTACGGCCCGGAGACCACAGCGACCACGGTGAAGTAGTTGGATAGCGCGTTGGCCGCGCCGAAACGCTCGGCCAGCACATCGGGGCCGACCGGCTGCGGCTCGCCCACCTCGCCATCTGGCGAGACCATCACCAGCGCGACCGTCTCGCCGTCGCCCGGGCCCTGTACCTCCACCGCCGGTTGACCACCACTGCCCAGCAGTGTGGCCTGGCCCGCTTCCAGCCACAAGGCGGTCTCTCCGCTCTGGGCGTTGTACAACACCGCCGACCAGGCCCCCTCCAGGCGGATCAGCGCGTTGGGAGTGGCGAAGTACAGCGGCCCGGCGTCCCATTCTCCCCGCCAGTAGACCTGCACGCCCTCCCCGCCCCCCCCCCCCTCTCTTTTTCACACCTCCCCACCCCCCCGCCCC
>RFKO01000078.1 GCA_003694235.1 Anaerolineae bacterium | reverse complement strand
GCGTTGCAGCGCGGCACGGCGCAGATCATGCGCCGCATCGCGGCGCTATTGCCGCCACAGTATCGCGGACGTTATCAGGATGTGGAGGAGGATGACGAGGCATGAGCGCAGCAAGCGGGAGCGGGTATGATCATCAGGCCTGGGAGCGGCGGCGGCGCTTTTTGCGTTTTTTACTGCGGACGATCGGATTTACTCTGCTGGTGCGTCTGGACGAGGTCAGCGGGCTGGAAAATGTGCCTGCTGAGGGGGCGACGATCTTTATGATCAATCATATTTCCTTTGCAGATCCCTTCGTTGTGATGCATGCCGTGCCGCGCAACATTGTGCCGCTGGCCAAAGTGGAGTCCTACGATTACCCTGTGGTGGGAATATTCCCGCGCCTTTGGGGAGTGATCCCGGTGCATCGCGAGCAGGTGGATCGTCAGGCCATCCGGCAGGCGCTGGCGGTGCTGCGGGCGGGCGAGAGCATCCTGGTCGCGCCGGAGGGGACGCGCGGCACGGCTTTGCAGCGCGGCCGGGAGGGGATCGCCTATCTTGCCTCGCGCGCCGATGCCGTCATTGTCCCCTCGGCGCTGGATGGCACGGTGGGCTTTCCGAGTTTGCGCTTTTTCTCCGCACGCTGGCGGCAGCCGGGGGCGCGCCTGCGTTTTGGGCGTCCCTTCCGTTTTCGCCGTCAGTACCGCAACGCGCGTGGCGCAGCGCTGCGTCAGATGACCGACGAGGCCATGTACGTTCTGGCTGCCCTGCTGCCAGAAGAGCGGCGGGGGGTGTATGCCGATCTGCAGGATGCCACCACGGATACGATCGAGTGGGTGGATTAAGGTTATAATGTTGTGAGAGCCCGCGGCTTCTTCCCCGCCGTCATTCTGCCGGCTCGAGCTGGCCGACTTCTTGCACCCTGTTGGCGCGTATGACGCTGATTACTTCATTGTTCGGTGATTCCCCTTTGCTTCTTTTCCCAACCACTTTGAGCGGGTGGGGGGGACTGTTGTTATGGATAGGGGTGCTGGTCGGTTTGTTGTGGCGCTGGCGTGCGTTTCAGCCTGTGTGGGGACGGCGTCAGAGGTTGTTGTTTGTCTTGCTGCTGTTTTCCAGCCCATTGGCGGTCGGCTTTCTGGGCTTCCGGCTGCCGGAAAGCCCTATGCTCACCCTGCCTGGGATCGCCTTCGATCCGGGGAGTACGCCGGTGATGGTGCTCTCGGCGCTGCCCTGGGTGCTGGCCGGCGGCTTGCTGGGGCCGTTCGCGGCTACGGGGGTGGCAGTGGCCGCAGGGCTGTTCTTCGCCGCCTACGGCTCTCATACCATCTTCACCTTGCTGGAGTGGGGGACGATTGCCCTGCTGGTTTCGGTCGCGCTGCAACAGCGTTTTCGCACCCCCGCGTTTCGCTGGCTACGACATCCGCTGGTCAGTGTGCTGATGGTGGGGTTGCTGTATCCCTTGCTGTTCACCCTGGGGGCGGTGTTGCTGGCACAGGGGTCGCTGGCCAGCCGGCTGGACTACGCTTTTGTGCGCCTGCCGACGGCCTGGCTGGCGTTTGGGGCCTCCGCGCTGATGGGGGGAGGGGTGGCGGAACTGCTGCGCCTGGGGATCCCCCGCGCCTGGGGAGGACAGCCCCCTTACATCCCCTCGCCTTCCGAAAGCAGCCTGGAGACCCGCTTCCTGGTCGTGTTCGTGCCGGTGTTTTTGACGCTGTTGCTGGTCTTTATGTTGGGCGATTGGATCATTGCCGGCCGGGCGGCGCGCGACATGCTCGAAAAACGGATGGCGAGCGTTTCGCTGGCCGTGGCGGATGACCTGCCCTATTTGTTGAACGTGGGCCAGAGCGCGGTCGCCCACCTGGCCGAGAATCTCCATCCCGATGTGCAAACCCCCGCGGAGATGCGTGCAATCCTGGAACGTGAGATCGCCTCTCTGCCGTTCTTCCAACGGATATATGTGCTGGATGCTCAGCAACAGACGCTGCTCAGCCTGCCGGAGGGCGAGTATCAGGTCGCCATGACCACGCTGATCGAGCAGGTAGGGGTGGGGATGGCAGTGGAAGCCGCCATTCCGGTGCAATTCTACGCGGTGCCGAGCCTGGAGAACGCCGCGGGACAGGAATTGTCCTTTATTGCCACGGTATATGGTCAGGATGGGCAGGTGGCTGGGGCGGTGATCGGCCGTACCACCTGGGAGGCAAATCCGCTGGCGCAGTCGCTTCTGGCCAACCTTTCGGGTTTGGAAGACCTGGACGGCGTTGGCATGCTGGTCAATGAGGATGGGGAAGTGCTTTATCACTCCCCCGCGGAGCGGATGCTGTCTGTCTATAAGGGCAAGAAACTGGGGGAAGCGGCGCTGTTGGATACCGTGGCGCCGGACGGCAGTCGTCAGCTGGTGTATTACCGGCCGGTGCCCGGCACGACCTGGGGGGTGGTGCTGATGGTGCCGGCGCGCCAGGCGCAACAGATCGCGCTGGAGATCGCCGCGCCGGTGATTGGCACGGTCTTCTTGCTGGCGATTGCGGGCATCGTCTTTCTGCGCGTCAGCCTGCGGATGATCACCGGCTCATTGCGCCAGCTGACCGACGAGGCCGAGCGCATCGCGCAGGGGCAGCTGGATCACGCTTTGCAGACGGATGGCGCGGATGAGACGGGGCGTCTGCGGCGCGCTTTCGAGCGCATGCGCCTCAGCCTGAAGGCGCGACTGGATGAACTCAATCGCCTGCTGCGCGTCAGCCAGGGCGTGGCTTCCAACGTGCGTCTGGAAGATTCTCTGCAGCAGATTCT
>RFKO01000339.1 GCA_003694235.1 Anaerolineae bacterium | reverse complement strand
CATGGCCGGGAACGTGTGGGAGTGGACGGCCTCGCTGATCGCTCCTTATCCCTATGACGCCACCGACGGGCGCGAAAACCTGGATGTGGATGGCGAACGCGCCTGGCGCGGTGGTACGTGGAGTAATGGGTACTGGTACCTGCGTGCCTCCACCCGCTACCGGTCGGTGATGTTCTACAAGTGGTACAACCTGGGTTTCCGCTGCGCCTCCTCGAATTAGGCGCGCTTTACGAGCGCAGGCCGAAGAAGTTCAACTTCTCTCAGAAGTTGAACTTCTTTTTTTGCCCGAGTCTTAAAAGCGTGACAGCGACGCGATGACAGCCTGCGTGAAGGCCTGGGTGGTGGCCGAACCGCCGGCATCGGGGGTGCGGATGCCGGCGGCCAGCGTGCGCTGCACGCCTGCGCGCAGCCGCTTTGCCTCGGCAGGCAACCCCAGCGTTTCCAGCATCAGCGCGGCGGAGAGTATTGCGCCCGTCGGGTTGGCGATTCCCTGCCCGGCGATGTCGGGTGCGGAGCCATGCACCGGCTCGAAGAGCGGCGTGCCCTCCCCCACGTTGGCGGAGGGAGCGAAGCCCAGTCCGCCTACCAGCGCGCTGGCCTCGTCGGAGAGGATATCGCCGTACAGATTGGGTGCCAACAGCACATCGAAGCGCTGGGGGGAACGTACCAGATGCATGGCAGCGGCGTCCACCAGCAATTCTTCCACTGCGATATCGGGATAACCGGCAGCCACTTTCAGCGCGCTCTCGCGGAACAGGCCGTCGCTCAGTTTGAGCACGTTGGCCTTGTGAATCACCGTCAGGCGGGGCGGACGCTGGCGCTCGGCGGCGCGGCGCAGCGCGAGTTCGCAGGCCAAACGGGCGATGCGTTCGCTGGCGGCGCGGCTGATGAGGCGCTCGGCGATGGCCGTATCCGGCGTTTCCACGCGTTCGCGCCCGCTGTACAGCCCCTCGCTGTTCTCGCGCACGACCAGCAAATCCACGCCGGGGCGGGAGAACTCAAAGGGCATGGAGACCACCGGGCGCAGGTTGGCGTACAGCCCCAATGCGCGACGCAAAGCCAGGATGGGGCTGCGGTATCCGTCCACTCTGGTGGATGGCGAGGCGGTCGCCCCGAACAAGATGGCGTCGGCCTGCCGCGCCAGCGCCAACGTCTCTTCGGGGAGAGCAGTGCCGCGGCGGGTGAAACAGCCGAAACCGGCTTCGGCTTGCTGAAAGTGCAGGTCCAGTCCCAGAGCGCGCAGAACTTCCGCCGCCGCGGGGATGACCTCCGCGCCGACGCCGTCGCCGGGAATCAGCAGGATGGTGAGGGGGGATTGAGCGTTCATGGGATGTCCTGTTCGGCGCGCAGGGCGGGAATCAACCCGCCGGCGCGCAGGATGGCTTGAAGGTGCGGGGGGAACGGAGGGAAGGCAAACTCCCCGGCGGGCAGGTAGATACGCCCGTCTTCCACGTCAACGTGAACCGGGTCGCCGGGACGGGCGGCCTCCACCGCCTCGGGACAGATGATGACCGGCAGGCCGCGGTTGATGGCGTTGCGGTAGAAGATGCGGGCGAAGGAATGGGCGACCACCGCCGCCACCTGGTTGTACACCAGGCAGGTGACCGCCTGCTCGCGTGAACTGCCGTTGCCGAAGTTGCGCCCGGCGAAGAGCACATCTCCCGGCCGGACGCGGGTGGCGAAGTTCGGATCGAGGTCTTCCAGGGCGTGGGCGGCGATCTCCTGTGGGGTGCGCAGGGTGTAGGTGTATTTGCCGGGGAAAATCTGGTCAGTGTTGACGTGGTCGCCGAATTTCCAGGCCGCGCCGCGGGGTGAGGGGATGGGGCGCGCTCGCTGGGGGGACGGGATTCGCCCCGGGGCGGCCTCCACCCCCGCGGGGGAATCAGGGGCGCGGCGCACCACCAGGGGGGATTCCGCTGTCGGAGAGGAGATGTCCCCCACGATGTGCCCTGCCGCGGCGCTGGCGGCGACCACGGCAGGCGAGGCCAGGTAGATTTCGGCTTCCGGCTGCCCCATCCGCCCGCGAAAATTGCGGTTGGCCGTCGAGAGCACGGTCTCGCCCGCGGCAGGGATGCCGGCGTGATTGCCCATACACGGGCCGCAGCCGGGCGTGCCCAGCACCGCGCCAGCCTCCAGCAGCGTTTGAATGATGCCGCGCTGGATGGCCTGTTGCAGCACCTGCGAGGAGGCCGGGATGACGATCAGACGGGTCTTCGGGTGGACGCGTTTGCCTCTCAGGGCGCGCGCCGCGGCTTCCAGGTCTTCCAGCCGTCCGTTGGTGCACGTGCCGATGAAGGCCTGCTGGATGGGACGCCCGGTGACCTCCTCCAGAGGGCGGACGTTCTCGACGCGGTGGGGGCAGGCCACCTGCGGGCGCAGGCGGTCGAGATGGAGGGTGTATTCGGCAGCATACGGCGCGCCGGGGTCGGGGTAGAGGGCCATCTGGCGCAGTTCGGCGGTAGAGAGGCCGCAGCGGGGCGCGAGGTACTCGAAGACGGCCTCATCGGGCGGCAGATAGGCGTTCTTGACGCCGAATTCGGCCATCATGTTGGGGAGCACCATGCGGCTTTCCAGAGAGAGCGTCTCCAGGCCGGGGCCGTCGAACTCCAGCGAGGCGTAGGCGCCGCCGTCTGCGCCCAGCGCGCCGATGAGGAACAGCGCCAGGTCTTTGGCGCTCACGCCCGGCGGCAGTTCGCCCTCCAGGGTGACGCGGATGCTGGGGGGCACGCGCAGCCACAACCTCCCGGTGGCCCACAGCGCGGCCACCTCGCTGCGCCCCACCCCGGCGCCGAACGCGCCCAGCCAGCCGGCGTGGGTGGTGTGGCTGTCCGCGCCGAGGATGACCTGACCGGGGAGGACCAATCCCTCTTCGGCGATGACCTGATGGCAGACCCCGCGCCCGACATCAAAGAAGTGTTCCACCCCCTGCTGGCGGACGAAAGCGCGCGTCTCGGCATGGTTTTGCGCGTGGCGCGGGGTAGGCGGCGGGGAAGCATGGTCCAGCGTGATGGCCAGGCGGCTGGGGTCTGCCACGCGCCGCGCCCCAAGTTCATCGTAGAAGATGCGGGCGATGGCGGCAGTGTTATCGTGTGAGAGTACGCGGTGGGGGCGCACTTCGAGAATCTCGCCCACGGCGGCGCGGGACACCCCCGCGGCGCGCGCCAGGGCTTTTTGGGCAAAGGTTTGGGGGGAGGGTGTGGCGTTCATGGGACGGTGATTGAAGGGGTGTGAGGGTGAGCGTCCACCTGCCAGTGTTGGATAATGGCCGGGGCCTGGGAAGGCGGCGTCTCCACCCGTCGGCGCAGATTGAATTCTTCTTCCGCAAGGCGCAGCAACACCTCCGCCGGAGAGTGTTCGGCTGTTTGCTCATACACCACGGCTTTGAATCGGCGTGTAATGCGCCGAGCGGTGGCTTCGTCCAGGTCGAAGTAGTGAATCTCGCGCAGGAAGTAGTGAATCATGTTCCAGCCCGAAAGCGGGCCGAGCAGGGTATCGCGCTCGCTGACGCCGAAGAGTTCCAGCGGGTGCGCCTCGTAGACCGAGGCGTGGCGCAGCACCGCGCCCTGGTGCACCCCGGCGGTGTGCGTGCGGTTGGTCAGGCTGACCGGCTCCTGAAAGGGTACCAGCGTTTTGAGTTTGTCGGCCAGCAGTACATTCAAGGGGTAGGAAGCCCGCAGGTGGTAGCCTTCCAGGTGGTCGTAACAGCCGTCCACGAACAGGTTGAACAGCAGGGCGGTGAGGGAGGTGATGCCGGAACGTTCGCCAATGCCCAGCACGGTGGTGTTGACGTACTGCGCCCCGGCCTGCACGGCGCGCAGGGCGTTGAGCAGGGCGAAGCCGCGGTCGTTGTGGAAGTGGGTTTCCAGCGCGGTGCGGGGATAACGGGCGTGGAGCGCCCCCACCCGCTCGCTCACCTGCGAGGGGGTCGCCACGCCGACGGTGTCGGGCATCCCCAGGCGGTCTACCAGCGGGGCGACCTCGTCGTACACGCGGTAGAGGTCGTCGAGCGGGGTGCGGAAGGCGTCCTCGCCGCTGAAACGCAGAATCAGATGGGGGTGGTTGCGGCGCAGGTCTTCCAGCAGAGAGCGGGCGCGGCGGGCGATTTCATCCAGGGCTTTGCCGTGGTTGTAGGTGCGCGACTGGGGCGAGGTGCCCATGTACATGTTCAGGCCGTCGAAGCCGGCCTGGATGGCTGCCTCCACGTCGGCGGGGTGGGCGCGCACATGCGCCAGCAGGAAGGTGTATCCCCGCTGCGGGATGAGCGCGTCCCGCGCCGCTTTGAGCACCTCGAAATCCTCGGCTTCGCGCGGACTGACGACCGGCGCGAACAGTTCGACGAACTTCACGCCGTAGAGGATGAGCGCCTGCAGGATTTCCTGCTTGTCTTCCGGCGGGAAGAAGTATTTGCCGTAGTCGTGCAGCAGCGAGGTCTGCTGGCCCTCGCGCAGAGTGGTGTCCACGATTTCCAGCGGGCGAGGGGTGTAGTGGGCAAAAGGATTTTCGGGGATGACCATT
>RFKO01000077.1 GCA_003694235.1 Anaerolineae bacterium | reverse complement strand
GTAACAATGCCTGGATGGAGCGTTCTTTCTCTTTCAGCGTCTCGGGTTGATTTTTGTACCTCTCCCGATTGCGTCTCAGCCAGTTCCAGGCGCTGGGAACATCAAAGGATTCCTGTAAATTGATTACGTCCTGCGCCAGTTGTTTGAAATCCCGCCCGCCAGTGCGATAAAGCTGCGTCAGCCGGATGACAAAAAAACCGGAGAACGAAGGCCGAATCAATATCTCCCAGCGATCCCAGATGCGCTGAAACAATGTCTTGAACTGGAAGTTTGTCCGCAGGTCCTCCTCGAAATGTATCTGAGATTTGTCCAGAGTGTAGGTGGGGAAAGTGTATCGTTCCAGCATCAGGTTGCGGAAAACCCCCATTGCAAAGCCGACATGCTCGGTGGGCATGTCATCAGCTGGGCTGTACGTGTCCTTGTAAATCCGGCGACGAAAAGTTTTGCGGGTGGAGAACAGCTGCTGTTGTCGGCTGGCGTTCGGCCACGCATGTCGGAGTGCGTCAGCCAGCGTATCCGTGCCGCGTAACGCTTCGAAGCGCGGCTGATCCTCAGGATGAACAAAGCGTTTCATGTTGAGCACCAGCACAGCGCTGGTATATCCTTTGGCCAGAATTTTCGTGTGCATATGCTTCTCCCCGAATAATCAGACATTCTAAGGGCCGATTTGTCGCCGCTCATGGTAGATACAGGGAACGATTGTTGTCCCGATGCCCCGAGGAACGTTGGCGGGGGTACGCCAGCAAGACGGCGGATGTAAATGCTTTCTTCTGCCCACAACGACCGCCGAGTCCATCTGGGGTGCAATGTGGCATCATCCAGCCTCCAGTTTGTGAGTGTATTATACTGCCTCCCCATACAACGCCTTCTGCGTTGAGTGTTCAATCTGCAGAATGGTTTCTTCAAGGTGCAGCGATTTGATTCCCGCCGCGGCCTTCACGGAGAATGCAATGGAGCAATCACCCTCCCGCAGGTTCTCAACCTGTGGGAGGGTTTCAGCGCCAAACCCACCGAAATCAAAGAAGAGGAAAATCTCTGCGCCTCTGCGTCTCTGCGTTATGCTCACTTCGCCGCCGAAAACGCCGCCCACATCAGCGGATGGTCGGAAGCCGGGCTGAGCACATAACGCACCTCCTCCACCGCCACGTCCGGCGTGACGAACATGTGATCGATGCGCTTCTCCAGGTGCACGCCCTGATCGTCCACGTCCTCCGGCCAGCGCAGCAGCCAGGCATCGCGCAGCGTTTCCGTGGTCAGGGCATACTGCTCGCCGTCGGGGCGGAAGTTGAAATCGCCCATCAGAATCACATGCTCCAGCCCGTCCACCTCGGCCAGGATATTCTCTTGCTGCGCAATCGGTCCGCCGTTGCCCAGGTGGGTGACGAACAGGTTGAACCGCTGGCCGTTCACCGTGATCTGCGCGTGGATGGCGGCGGTCTGTTCGCCCTCGCTGAACATGTAGAATGTGCGCGGGTTCTCCAGCGGGTAGCGTGACAGCAGCGCGATGCCAAACGTCCCCGGCACCACCTTCGGCCCATAGTAAGCGTACATCCCCAGTTCGCTGGCGAAATAGCCCACGATGTCCACGTTCCCGCCCGCCAGGCGGTTGGTGTCCGATTCCTGCAGGCCGATCAGGTCGGGCGCCAGTTCCCGCAGCAGCGCCAGTTGGTCGGCGTGCCCCGGCTGGCCGTCCTCGCGGTAACCCTGCTGGATATTGTACGTCACCACGCGCAGCGTCTCTTTGTTTTTTGGCGGGGATACGGGCCGCGGGGCGCGCCACAGCCCGATGAGGGGCAGGGCGATCCCCAGGGCGACCAGCGTCCCCAGCATGGCCCGCGGGGGGATGCCGGTTATCCCGGGGGTGGCGCGCCGCCCGAGGAGCGCCAGCACGATGGCCGCCGCAGGGACGAGATGCACCAGCCAGAAGCGGTCGCGGAAGAACGGCCCGACCACCGGGATGTAGTCGTAGGTGGTGGTGAACACGTGCGCCAGGATAAGCAGCAGGGCGTACAGCGAGGCCAGACCAAAGGCCCCGCCCAGCGCCGGCAGACGGGGACGCAGTTCCGCCAGCGCCTGCTGGAAAACGGCGAAATCGAGCAGCAGCACCGGCCAGGTGAGCAGCATCAGCCACAACGCCGACGCAGCCCAGACGGGCGCGGGCGGCTCGGCCAGCGGATAGGCGCTCGCCCCGGCGGGGAAGGGGATTTGATAGGCCAGCAGCACGGCCACGAGTGCCACGGCGAAGAGCGCGTTGCCCGCAAGGAGCGCGGCGCGGGGCAGCGGGCGACGAAAGGCGAAAACCGCCCACAGCAGCAGGCCCAGCGCGTAGAGCGTCAGCACCAGCCGCGGGTCGGCGCCCGTCCAGCGGGCGATCACATTGGGCGCGGTGAAGGCGAAATAGAGCAGAACCCAGACCGAGGTCAGCGCCAGGGCGGGCGCAAGTGTTTGGGCGAAACCGCCCGCAGGCTCCCCTTCCTGCTCTGGCGGGCGCTGCTTCCACGTCAGCCAGAGCGTCGCCAGAGCCAGAAGCGCACCCAGCCACGGCGCCCCGCCGCTGGTGGAGAGGTCGAAGCCCGCGCCCAGGGCGCGCAGCAGCGCCGAGGCCGTCACCGCCAGCCCGATCGCCCAAAGCGTCTCCCCCGGGCGATAGCGGGTGAGCAGCAGCGGCAGCGCCAGCAGCAGCGCGGCGATTCCCACACCGGAGACCAGCATCACCCCGCGCGTGGGCAGAAAAGGCTCCACCGCGCGAGCAATCAATGCCACACTCAGGGCGATGGGCAGCAGCCGGCGCGGCGCACCGCGCCGGAAAAGCAGCAGCAATGGGCTGAACAGCAGTAAAACGGCCGCCAGTTCCGGCGGGATGCTGGTGCCCAGCAG
>RFKO01000076.1 GCA_003694235.1 Anaerolineae bacterium | reverse complement strand
CCTGCGCGGCCAGGGCAGCATGACCGCCAGCGGCAACGGCACATTGTGGGTGCGCGACCACGGCGGCGACATGCTCATTTATATCCAGGGGGAAGGTGGGCGCGAAGAGCTGGGCAACGGCTGGGTGCGCTACAGCGGCTTCGAGGGAACGGCCACGATCTCCGGCAGCGACGTCACCGTGGCGATCGCCGGCGACCACATCCGGCTGTACGCCCGCGGCCAGGGACGCTATGCCTTGCGCGGCGAGGGCGGCTACCGCACTTCCGGCGACGGGTGGCACGTCGATGCAACGCTGCTGGATGCCGTTCCCGGCGCAGCGGTGCCTCAGCCGTAAATCAAACCTCCCGCAGGGTGGGAACCTGCGGGAGGTTGTTTTCAGCGCACGCGCACGAATTTGCGCTTGCCCACCCGCAACACGCCGGGGCCGGGGAAGGGGGCGTTTGGGTCGCTCAGTTTTGTCCCATCCAGGCTGACGCCGTTCTGCTGAATCAGGCGACGCCCCTCGCTGTTGCTACTCACCAGGTTGGCGGCGCGCAGCACCTCCAGCACCGTCTGTCCGGGCTGCAAGACATACTCCGGCATCTCTGACGGCACATCACCCTGCTGGAAGACGCGCACAAAATGCTCCTCGGCTTTTTGGGCTGCCTCCGGGCTGTGGTAGATCGAGACAATCTCGCGCGCCAGCTTCATCTTCACATCCCGCGGATGCGCCTTCCCCGCGGCAAGATCGGCCTCGATTTGCTCGATCTCCGCCGGGGTGAAGCGCGTCACCAGGCGGAAGTACGCCCCCATGGCTTTATCCGGGATGCTCATCACCTTGCCGTACATCTCTTCAGGCGAGGAAAGCAAGGGAATGTGATTGCCCAGCGACTTGCTCATTTTGACCTCGCCATCCGTACCGGGCAGGATGCCCAGGATGATGCCGATGTTGGGCTTGACGCCTTTGAAAGTCATCAACTTGCGCGCCGCTGTGATGATGTTGAACAACTGATCGGTGCCGCCCACCTGGACGTCGGTGCGCAAGGCGTAGGCGTCATACCCCTGCATGATGGCGTAAAAAGTCTCGTGCAGGTAAATCGGGTCGCCTTTCTCCCAGCGCAGGCGGAAGTTCTCGCGCGTCAGGAACTGTTGAATGGTGAAATTGGACGCCAGTTCGATCAGCTCGGCGAAGGTGAGTTTGGAAAGCCAGTCCGCGTTGTAAACAATGCGGGTCTTTTCGGGGTCGAGTATCTTGAAAGCCTGCTCGGCGTAAGTGCGGGCGTTATGCTCCACCTCTTCCGGAGTCAGGCGCGGGCGCAGCACATCCTTATCGGAAGGATCGCCGATCAGGGAGGTGTAGTTGCCGACCACAAAGGTGACTTCATGCCCCAGTTCCTGGAACTGACGCAATTTGCGCATGGGAACAGTGTGTCCCAGATGCAGATCGGCGGTGCGGGGGTCGAAGCCGCAATACACTTTCAGGGGACGGCCTTCTTTTTCGGCCTCAATCAGCCGTTGGCGCAGTTCGGCAGCCATGGCCTGCTTGAGCTGGTCGTCGCCGTATTCGGTGCCTTGCATCAGCAAAGCGACTTGTTCATCTATGGTCATCTTCTTCATAAAAGGCCTCCAAAATCAAACCCTCAGGTAACCAAAGATTGTTACCTGAAACAAAATGCGCCCTCAGCGGGGAGAGCGCATGGGGGACGAGACCGCGGCGCTCGTCCCTACAAGCGGGCGTAATAAACCACGTCATCCTGCCGGCCGCGCTTTTCCAGCCCGGCCCGGTGGATAATCTCATCCACAATCGCTTCACCCTCGGCGAAGCCGGTGCGACCTTGCAATTTACCCTGCGACCAGACCTCGCCCAGGGTACGAAAGACAAACCCATCGCTGGCGGAATGGACATGGACGCGCCGTCCCAGCGTGGTCTCGGCAATACGCACCTCGCGGATCTCCGACCAGGGGAGAAAGACGCGCCGCAAACCGTTGGTAAAGCGCACGCCTTCCGCCGTCAAAGCCAGGCTGGTGTGCCGATCCACCCAGTTCCCCAGGCTGATGCTCAGCGCAGCAAACGTGAAAAAGGCCTGCAACAGCCAGTAGGCGATCGGAATGCGCGCTCCCAGGGCGAGGAACACCCCCAAACCGACCAGCAAAAGCACGACCAGCCCCCAGGCGATCCGCTCACCCCGCGGCGGGATCTGTTCGGGACGAAATTCACGCACGAGAGACATGGACGTATTATACCCTAATCGGGATGGCTGTGAATCGGCACCATGAACACCGGCCGATCGGTTGCCGCCACGACCCGTTGGGCCACACTGCCCATCAGGAAGAGGTCAAAACCGCCACGTCCGCGCGAGGTGTTCATGATCAGATCAACATCTTCTTCTTCGGCCACCTGGACGATCGTGCGCGCCGGCAGCGTGCCGGTAACACAAGTGCGCACCCGCACGCCAGCGGCACGCAACGAGCGCGCGACGGCCTCCAGGAAATTGCTCATGCTTTCCTCGGCGCGCTCGCGCAAAACCTGCACAATTTCCGCCGGCGCGTGGTAATCCTCCGGCTGAGGGACGGCCGGCACAGAGAGCAAAATCAACTCGCTG
>RFKO01000075.1 GCA_003694235.1 Anaerolineae bacterium | reverse complement strand
CGCCGCGCTGGCGATGAGACCTTTGTCGCCCGCCTGGGCGGAATCGGGCAGGTCGTCGGCACGTTCGTTGAGAAAAATTGTGGGGTCGAGACCCGTGTCACCGTGCTGGGGCACTTGCAACGCGGCGGCACGCCCACACCCTTCGACCGCTGGCTGGCGACGCGCTACGGCGCGGCGGCGGTGCGTGCTGTTGCCAATGGAAAACTGGGGTACATGGTCGCGCTGCGCAACAGCCGTGTGGTCGAAATACCTCTGGATGAAGCGCTGGCCGTTCCCAAGCGCGTGGATATCCACGGAGATGGCGTGCTCACGGCGCGCAATCTGGGCATTGTCTTTGGGGACGAGGTGCAGCCCCGGTCATGACCGCTCAGCGAGTGCGCTCATAAATTCTTAATCTTTGTCTTACACGCGTCTAACGCGCCGGTAGTATAGTGTGCAACGTGCCCGTCTCTGGCGGACGCGGCATCATTTTCAGGTAAACCCCGGTTGACCTGAGAAAAGACACGCAGGCCCTCAGGTCACCGAGGGCCTTTTGTGTTTCATCATACTCACGAGACCACAGAAAGGAGAATGGAACGATGCGCAATATCGCCAAACTGTCGCTTGCTGTGTTGATGGCATTGCTGATGGGTGCTCTGGCCGGGGCTTCGGCTTTCGCTCAGGAAACCACCCCGCCGCCTGAGCCGCGGTTGTTCCTGTCCACCGACTATCCCACTCAGCAGGTTGGGGTGGACGAAAGCATCAGTCTGCGGTTGGAACTGGAGGCCGAAGGGGAGCCGCAAATCGTCCAGTTGTCCATGAAGGATATCCCGGAAGGCTGGACGGCGAGCTTCCGCGGCGGTGGTCGTGTGATTGAATCGGTGTATGTCAAGCCCGGCGAAACCGCCCGTGTCGATCTGAAGCTGGAGCACAACGGCGATATCGCTGATGGCACATCCTATGATTTTGTGGTGGCCGCGCGCAGCGATGTGGCGCGCGCCGAGTTGCCCATCACGCTCAATGTGGCCCAGAAGGCGCCCTCCAAACTTACGCTGTCTTCCGACCTGCCTACGCTGAAAGGCAGCCCTTCCACTACTTTCCGGTACACGCTGCGGTTGAAGAACGAAGGCGATGAGGAACTGAACGTCAGCCTGCAGGCCGATGCGCCGGACATCTTCCTGGTGACGTTCAAGGTGACCGGTCAGGAGGTCACCAGCTTCCCGATCGGTGGTGGCGAGGTCAAGAGCATCACCGTGGAAGCCAAGCCGCTGATCGATCCCGATGCCGGCAGCTACCCGATTGTAGTGCACGCCACCAGCGGTGATCTGGAAGCCAGCATTGATCTGGCGGCCGAGGTAGCCGGGCAGGCTCGCCTGAGCATCACCGGCCTGGATGGGCGTCTCTCCGGACAGGCCAACGCCGGCAGGGAAACCTCCCTGAAACTGTTGGTGCGCAACCCCGGCAGCGCCGAGGCGCGCGGCATTGAGTTCAGTTCGACCGAACCCAACGGCTGGGAAGTCAGCTTCGATCCGGCGCAAGTCGTCTCGCTGCCGGCCGGCGAATCTGTGGAGGTGACCATGACGCTCAAGCCGCCCAAAGACGCTGTGGCTGGCGACTACATCGTCACAGCGCGGGCGCGCTCGGCGGAGAATGTCAATACTTCCTCGGACTTCCGCATCACGGTGACCACCTCCACCCTGTGGGGTGTGATTGGAATTGTCCTGATTGCTGTTGCTGTCGCGGTGGTGATGCTTGCTGTGGCTCGCTTTGGACGCCGATAAGCGATCCCGCCGCGGATCGAAAGGAGGAGTCCAATGCGTGAAGCCGTGATCGAAACCCACAAACTGACCAAGAAATACGGGGCTGTCGCCGCAGTCAACGAGCTCGACCTGCGGGTGGAGCGCGGCGAGGTGTTCGGCATCCTTGGCCCGAACGGCTCCGGGAAAACCACCACCATCCTGATGTTGCTGGGGTTGACCGAGCCGACCTCCGGCAAGGTTCGTGTGCTGGGCTTCGACCCGGCACGCGAACCGCTGAGCGTCAAGTCGCGGGTGGGCTACATTCCCGACCGGGTGAGTTTCTACGATGAACTCACGGCGCGCGAGAATCTGTTTTACACCGCGCGCCTGAACGGCCTGCCCCGCCGCGAGGCGCATAAACGCATCGCGGCGGCGCTGGAACGGGTGGGTCTGGCCGAATACGGCGACCAGCGCGTTGGCACGTTCTCGCACGGAATGCGTCAACGACTGGGTGTTGCCGATGTGCTGATCAAAAACGCCGAACTCATCATCATGGATGAGCCAACGCAGGGTATGGACCCGGAAGTGGCGGAGAGCTTTCTCAACCTGATTCGAAGCCTGAAGGAGGAGGGTATTACCATGCTGCTCTCCTCGCACCTGCTGCATCAGGTGCAACAGGTGTGTGACCGGGTTGGCCTGTTCCACAAGGGGCGCATGGCGCTGTGTGGTACGGTGCCCGAACTGGCCCGCCAGGTGCTCGGCGAAGCCTATCTGATTCATCTGGAGGTGGCAGAGTATTCCCCTCAGATCGTTCAGGCGCTCGAGGCGCTGGAGGGAGTGACCAGCGTCCGCCAGGAAGATGGCCATACCCATCGTTACGCGGTGGCCGCACCCCGCGATCTGCGCGCCGAGGCGGCCAGGGCGGTCATCCAGGCGGGCGGTCAGTTGCTCTCTCTGGATGTTGAGACCCAGAGCCTGAACGACATCTATGTCAAGTACTTCGAGGAGGTGAAGCATGGCCAGGCGATCTGAAAGGCGCAAGCGTGAGGGTTCGCCCTGGACCGGCGTGGGCGCGGTGATGGCCAAAGAAATGGCCGATCATCTCACCAGCGTCCGGATGCAAATCCTGGAGCTGCTGATTGTGCTCACTGCCGCAGGGACGGGATATGTCGCTTTGCAGAATCTGCAGACCGGCGGCAATCGGCACTTCCTCTTCTTACAGTTGTTCTCCACTGGTAAAGACCCGCTGCCCTCTTTTGCCGGTTTTCTGAGTTTCCTGGTGCCGGTGATCGCCATCGCCATGGCTTTCGATGCCATCAACGGCGAGTTCAACCGGCGCACCTTCTCGCGAGTGCTCTCGCAACCCATCTACCGTGATTCGGTTTTGCTGGGGAAATTCCTGGCCGGGTTGTTCACCCTGGCGCTGGTGCTGGCGGCCATCTGGCTGCTGATCTTTGGCATCGGGCTGATCGGACTGGGTGTGCCGCCGACCTCCGAGGAAACCGGTCGGGCGGTCATGTTCCTTTTGGTGACGATTGCCTACGGCGCCTTTTGGCTGGCGCTGGGGATGTTGTTCTCCATCGTCTTTCGTCAGCCGGCCACCGCGGCGATGGCATCCTTCGCTGTTTGGCTGTTCTTCATGCTGTTTTGGAACATGATCGTCAGCCTGATCGGCAACAGTATCCTGCCCATTCGTTACGGTTTGCTGGAGGAGGTGCTGGCGCGCGCCAATCTGGAATTGATGCTCAGCCGTCTCTCGCCCAACACGCTTTTCGTCGAAGCCACCGTTGCTTTGCTTGATCCGACCGTGCGCTCGTTGGGAATTATCCTGCCCTTCCAGTTACAGGGCGCGCTTTTGGGCGCGCCGCTGCCCCTGGGGCAGAGCATCGTGCTGATGTGGCCGCACTTCACCGTGATGATTGCTGT
>RFKO01000074.1 GCA_003694235.1 Anaerolineae bacterium | reverse complement strand
CGCCGATACCCGGATCGGCCTTGCACCATCTTCAAAGGCGCGAAGATCACCTACAAGGAAATGAGCGAATTGACCGACCGCTTCGCCGCCGCTCTGGCCTCGCTGGGCGTCAAGAAGGGCGACCGTGTCGGTCTTTTCTTGCCCAACACACCCCAATTCGTGATCGCCTACTACGGCGCGCTCAAAATCGGCGCTATCGTGGTAGCCACCAACCCGCTATACACACCGCGCGAGATTGAACACCAGATGAACGACGCCGGCGTGGAAGTGATGGTGGTGATGAGCAACTTCTACAAAACGGTCAAATCGGTGCAGTCGAAGACCAGCGTCCGCACGCTGATCGTCACCAACATCAAAGAGACCTTGCCTCCGCTCACCGCTTTCCTGTTCACGCTGCTGAAAGAGAAAAAAGGCGGCTTCCGGGTAAAGCTGGAGGAAGGGGATTACTGGATGCCCGACCTGCTGGCGAAATTCAAACCGGAAGACAAGCCCGAGGTCGAAGTCGGCCCAGACGACATCGCCGTATTCCAATACAGCGGCGGCACCACCGGCACGTCCAAAGGCGCGATCGCCCTGCACCGCAACCTGGTGGCCAATACGCTGCAAATCCGCTACTGGATGCCCAACGCAGAGGATGGCAAAGAGGTGGTGTTGATGGCCATTCCGTTGTACCATGTGTACGGCATGGTCGCCGGCATGAACTTTGGCATGGCGACGGGCGCGTCGCTGGTGATGGTGCCCAACGCTCGCGACATCAAGGATGACCTGGATAACCTGCAAAAGTATCGCTGCACCATCTTCCCCGGCGTCCCCACGCTGTACAACGCCATCAACAACTGGCCGGATGTGCTGGCCGGCAAATATGACCTCAGCTCGATCAAGGCCTGTATCTCCGGTTCGGCGCCGCTGATGCGTGAGACAAAAGAAAAGTTCGAGGCGCTGACCGGCGGCAAGGTCTTCGAGGGTTACGGTCTCTCGGAAGCCCCCACCGCCACCCACTGCAACCCCCTGCTGGGCGAAAACCGCACCGGCTCGATCGGCCTGCCGTTGCCCGATGTAGACGCCCGTATTGTCAGCCTGGACGATGAAGTCACCGTGCTGCCTCCGGGGGAGGTCGGCGAACTGGCGATCAAGGGCCCGCAGGTGTTCAAAGGCTACCACAACATGCCAACCGAGACCAAGAACGCCCTGCGCGACGGCTGGCTATACACTGGCGACATCGCCCGCATGGATGAGGACGGCTACTTCTACATCGTGGATCGCAAGAAAGAAGTGATCAAGCCCGGCGGATTCCAGGTATGGCCGCGCGAGGTCGAAGAGGTCATTTCCTCGCACCCCAAAGTGCTGGAAGTCGGCGTGGCCGGCGTGCCTGACCCCAAGCGCGGCGAAACCGTAAAAGCCTGGGTAGTGCTCAAACCCGGTGAAACGGCAACCGCCGAGGAACTGCGCGCCTTCTGCAAGGAACAGCTGGCCGCCTACAAAGTCCCCACCGAAATCGAGTTCCGCGACGAACTCCCCAAGACCACGGTGGGCAAGATTCTGCGGCGCGAACTGGTGCGCCAGCACAAAGAGAAGACCGCCGCCTAGGCTCTCGCCTGGCAGCGGAGGTACCGGCAGCCCACCTCCGGGCTGCCGGTTGTTTTAACCGTTTTCCACCCAATCCAGAATCAAGGGAGCGACATCCTGTAAAGAACGCAAACGCTGGCCAGCCAACGCCCGCGCCCCCGGCGGGCCAACGATCAGCGCAGGCACCGGATTCGCCGTGTGGCGGCGGCTGCTCAAATCCTCCAGGTTGCCGTGATCGGAGGTGATCAAGATCACATCCCGTTCCACATTCCAAGCGGCCAGAAGCCCGCCCAACACCTGATCCAGGCGGCGCAACCAGGCAACCGCCTCGTCCATATCCTGACGATGCCCCAGCACGTCGCTGATCCAGAATTCGAACAACGAGAAATCATACCTTTGCGCCAGGGCGGCCAGCTGCCGACCGGCCTGGTCAAAAGAAAACAGCGGCGTCTGCGCATACCCCAATCGCTCTCGCCACCCTTTGCCGGTGAAATCCGCCGAGAGCGCCCGGCCGGCAAACAGGTCTTCGGCGGTCATCAGCTCCAGACCGGCCAGACGCGCCGCCATCGCCACCGCTCCCGGCAGACGGCGCCCGGAATTCAGATGACGAAAATACGCTTCCGGGTATGCATTGAGCAAAGCGGCAGTGCGCCCTCTTCCCCGCAGCCAGGAGAAAAGATTACCGGCCTGCAACGCCTGGCGCACGCGCGCATTGGGTTTGGGGCCAAAGTGTTCCCCAACCAGTCGCGGAATGTTCTTCCCGGTGAGCAGGGTCGCCTGACCGGTGGCCGACTGAGGCAAGCCATCCACACCCAGGCCGGCATCCAGCGCCAGCAAGCAGGAGATCGCGGTCTCAACGCCGGCAGCCTCGAACGTCAGTCGCCTGCCTCCCAACAGCCTCTCCAGGTTGGGCAGGGCGGTGCGGGCGAACGGATTGCTTTCTGCGTCCGATGGCCCTAATCCCACCCCATCGAGAAAGAGAAACAACACCCTCATGGCTTGCGCAACAACAACCAGGCGGCGGGACGATCCCCCTGGCGGCCATCCTGCCGCCACACACGTTGCAAGCCCTTTTCCAGACGCGCCAGATCAGCTTCCACCACGCCTGGCCGCGGGGATTGCTCCTGCGGGCGGAAGAAAACGTACAGCAGGAAGTGACCGGCCGGTGCGAGCACCTCCAGCAGGCGGGCCAGATAGCGTTCCTGTTCCTCCTCACTCAGGCCATGATAGCATCCGATATCGAGCACAAGATCAAAGGGGGGCGTCACCTGCCGCAAGCGGGTAACGTCATCCACATAAAATTCCGCCTGCACACCGGCCGCCCGCGCTTTGCGGCGCGCCCGGCGGATGGCGCGCGGGGCAAAATCCACCCCAACCGCCTCCCAGCCGTGCTGCGCCAGCGTGATGACGTTCGTACCGGTGCCACATCCCAGATCGAGTGCGCGCCCCGGCGGATGCTGCGCCAGAAACTGCAACAATTCCGGCGGACTGACACCGGTATCCCAGGGCGGCGAGCCCCAATACCACAAATTGAACACCCAGCGTTTTAACCTGTTCATAACAGACAAGTGTACCAGGAATTGATAGAATTCTCTGACAGAACTTACGCACTTCGCAGGGAATTAACCACAGAGCCACAGGGAACACGGGGAAAACTCGGTCCGCGGCATCTGTTTGCCAGAATTTATGTTTCAAGGTAAGATGATACACACAGGCGACAAAGCGTACCGCAAGCTCCCTGTCCTCTGGTTCACCCGCCCATGATATCCCGCCCCACTATCCCCACCCCCAGCAAGAAAATCCTCCTGGTAGAGGACAATGAGCTGATTCGCGAGGGCATCAAACAGCACCTGCAGATTGACAACTTCCTGGTGATGACCGCCGGGGATGGCATCGAAGCCCTGGAAACGCTGGAACACTTCACCCCCGACCTCATCCTGGCCGACATCAACATGCCCCGCATGGACGGCATCACGTTCTACAAGGAGCTGAGAAAATCTCCCCGCTGGACGGCCATCCCCTTCATTTTCCTGACAGCGGACAATTCGCCGGAATCCATCCGAAGGGGACGCGAATTGGGGGTAGAAGACTACATCACCAAACCGGTCAACCATCGCGATCTGGTCAACACCATCAACGCCCGTCTTTTGCGCGCCGCGGAGATCGAAGTCGCCCACATCGGTCAGGCCTACCTGGAAACCGTCAAAGTGCTGGCCAATGCCATCGAGGGACGCGACCGCTACACCCGCGGCCACGTGGATCGCGTGACCCAATACACGCTGTGGACCGCGCAAGCCCTGCACTGGTCTGAGCACGACTTGCGGCGACTGGAATTCGGCGCTCGCCTGCACGACATCGGCAAGATCATCATCCCCGACCGCATCCTGAACAAAAAGGAGAAACTCACTCCCGAAGAATGGGAATTGATGCGCCGACATCCCAAGGCCGGCGCAGAAATGCTGCAAAACATCACCCACCTGGCGGATATACGCCCGCTGGTGCTTTATCATCACGAACGCTGGGATGGCAAAGGCTACCCCGAAGGCCTGGGCGAGCGCGACATCCCGCTGGGCGCGCGTATCCTGGCCATCGCCGACGTGTACGACGCCCTGACCACCGAACGTCCCTATCACCCCGCCCGCCCTCCCAAAGATGTGTTAGAATTTCTACGTTTCAACGCCGGCAAAGCCTTTGACCCCGATCTGGTGCCGATCTTCTGCCAGGTTATCGAACGCACGCTCAAGCGATGATGGAACTGGACGCCCTGGTCATCCCCACGCTACAGAAAACCATCCTGGTGGTGGAAGATAGCGACGCGGTGCGCAGCGTGATCCTGAGCGCGCTGGAATACGAAGGCTACAAAACGCTGGAAGCCTCCAACGGCGTGGAAGCGCTGGAAGTGCTCAAGCGGCAACGCCCCGACCTGATTCTCTCCGACATCAACATGCCGCAAATGGACGGCATCCAGTTCTATCAGGCCGTGCGCAAGATTCCCAGTCTGACAGCCATCCCCTTCGTCTTTCTCACCTCCCATAGCGACCCGGCCGACATCCAGCGCGGGCGCGAACTGGGGGTGGAAGATTACCTGACCAAACCGATCGAGCCTGAAGCGCTGGTCAAAATCATCAACGCCCGTCTGTACCGCGCCGCGGCCATCGAAGCAGCCCAGGTCAACCAGGCCTACCTGGACACCGTCAACGTGCTGGCCAACGCCATTGAGGGGCGCGATCGTTACACGCGCGGCCACGTCGAACGGGTGACCACCTACTCGCTGTGGCTGGCGCGATCCCTTGGGTGGAGTGAGCGTCATCTGCGCGTTTTGGAATTCGGCGCGCGCCTGCACGACATCGGCAAGATCATCATCCCCGACGATGTGCTCAACAAACCCGGCAAGCTGACCGAGGAAGAATGGCGACTGATGCGCAGCCACACCATCGAGGGGGCGCGCATGTTGCGCAAAATCCACCACCTGCGGGAAACCCTGCCCTATATCCTGTTCCATCACGAACGCTGGGACGGGAAGGGCTACCCCAAGGGCCTGAGCGGCAAGAACATTCCCATCCAGGCTCGCGTGCTGGCCCTGGCCGACGTGTACGACGCCCTGGCAACCACCCGCTCCTACCGCAAAAGCATGCCGCACGAGCAAGTGATCGAGATCATCCGCCAGGAAAGCGGCAAACACTTCGACCCCCACCTCGTGCCACGCTTCATTGAGATCATGAACCGGATGCGCGATCGCATCCCGCGAACCCGCCCGTTGCGTTAGCCAGCGAAGTCCAGCTTCGGCGAGAAGCGGGACTTTTTTCTTTGCAACTCTAACGTCCGTCCTACAATTCATTTGCTTTCTTCTAACACAGCCTGCCTAAAATCTCTCACGGTTACAGGTAAAGAAGAACGACCTTGTAAGCGAAAGGAGGCTGTGCCATGATGCGACGATATTCTCCCCTGACAATCTGGCGAGAACTTGATCGCCTGCAACGCGAGATGGATCGCCTGTTCGATGAATTTTCCCCTACTCGGCTGCGCACTGCGCCGGACTTTCCGGCCATGAACGTTTGGGCCGACGAGGAGAGCGTGATCGTCACCGCTGAACTCCCCGGCCTGGAGAGCAAAGATATAGAGGTCAACGTGCTCAACGGTACGCTGACCCTGCGCGGCGAGCGCAAGCCGGAAGAACTGCCCGAAGGGGCGCGCGTACACCGGCAGGAGCGCGGCTATGGACGCTTCTCTCGCACGCTGGAATTGCCCTACAAAGTGGACGTGGATAAAGTGAAAGCCGTCTTCAAGAACGGCGTCCTGCAAATCACGTTGCCGCGCGCCGAGGAAGATCGCCCCAAGAAAATCGCCGTAAAGGTTGCCTGATCGGAGGTGAGCCATGACCGAGACCAAAGCGATGGAAGTGCGTAAAGAAGAAATGTTGCCCGAAGAAAGCGAACGCACCCGCGAGACCCGCTGCTTCATCCCCCGCGCCGATGTGTTTGAGACGGACGAGGACATCGTGGTGCTGATGGACATCCCCGGCGCAGAACAGGATCAGATCAACGTTTCGCTGGAAAAGAACATCCTCACCGTCAGCGCCTTCTGCAACCCCGCAGGGCCGGAGGGGTACTCGCTGGCGTTCGCCGAGTATGAGGTAGGCGACTACGAGCGCAGTTTCCGCCTCTCAGACCAGATTGACCGCGATAAAATTCAGGCCGAATACAAAAACGGTGTTCTGCGCCTCACCCTGCCCAAAGCGGCAGAAGCCAAAAAACGCAAGATCGAAGTCAAAGTGAGTTGACCCTGGCGGTGGGATGGAGCGCGTGCAAAGGGCGGGTGAAGTGCACCCGCCCTTTCGATTCTCTCACCCATGCCTCCTGATGATATACTTGACAGGCAAGGTGACAAGGAAACCATATGGAGTACAAGGACTATTACAAAATCCTCGGCGTTGATCGCAACGCCTCGCAAGATGACATCAAGCGCGCCTTTCGCCGCCTGGCGCGCAAATATCACCCCGACATGAACAAGGACGATCCTTCCGCCGAGGAAAAGTTCAAAGAGATCAACGAAGCCTACGAAGTGCTCTCCGACCCGGAAAAGCGCCAGAAGTACGACCAGTTTGGCATCCACTGGCAGCAGTTCGCCCGCGCTGGCGGCCGCCCGGAAGACTTCAACTGGGATGCCTGGCGCACCCAACCCGGCGGTTTCTACACCCGCCGCGTCACGCCCGAAGAGATGGAGCAATTGTTCGGCAGTATGGGGGGACTGGGCGGCTTCTCTGACTTTTTCGAGACGTTGTTCGGCGGTTTCGGCCGCGGCGGCACAGATTTCACCCGGCAGCGCGTCCGTCGTCCCCAACGCGGGCGCGACGCCGAGCACACCGTACAGATCACGCTGGAGGAAGCCCACCGCGGCACCTCGCGCATCTTGCAATGGGAAGACGGCCGAAAAATCGAAGCACGCATCCCGCCAGGCGTGAAGACCGGCTCAAAGGTACGCCTGCGCGGACAGGGTGGACGCGGTGTGATGGGCGGCGAGCGCGGCGATCTGTACCTCAAAATCGAAGTACTGCCTCACCCGCTGTTCACCCGCGAGGGCGACAACCTGCGCACGACCGTGCCCGTCAGCCTGTACGATGCCATCCTCGGCGGCGAAGTCGAAGTCGCCGCGATTGACCGGCGCGTCAAACTCAAAATCCCCCCCGGCACGCAGAACGGCCAGATCTTCCGCCTGCGCGGCCTGGGGATGCCCAATGTGCGCAACCCCAAAAAATTTGGCGATCTGCTGGTCAAAGTCAACGTCATCCTGCCGAAAGACCTGACGCCCAAAGAGCGTCAGTTATTCGAGCAGTTACGCAGCCTGCGGAGGTGAAATGGATACATCACAACGCTTTGCAGCCGCCTACGGCGGCGCGGGCTGGTCGCCGCGCCGCCTTTCGCATCGGCAGGAAATCGGCTCGCTCTGGGCCGCCTGCGGCCAGGATTCCGAATACGCCGCGCTGAAGGCCGTGTTGCTGCACGCGCCGGGCGATGCCTGGGAACGCATTGAAGACCCCAACAGCCTGCAGATGCTCGACCGGCCAGACTATCCCAAAGCGCGGCGGCAGCACGCGGCTCTGGCCGCGGCCTATCAACAGGAGGGCGTCCAGGTACACTACGTCCAGCCCGCCGAACCGGCCTCCCCTAACCTGATCTTTTGCGCCGATCTGCTCTTCGCCACCCCTGAGGGGGTGATCCTGGCGCGGCCGGCCTCCACCGTGCGCGCCGGGGAAGAGCGCTGGGTGGCGCGCCGGCTGGCCGACCTGGGCATTCCCATCCTGAAAACGCTGCACGGACACGCCACCTTCGAGGGCGCCGACGCTGCCTGGCTGGACCCTCAGACGGTGTTGATCGGGCGCGGCCTGCGCACCAACGCCGAGGGCGCCGCTCAGGTGTCCGCCGCCCTGGCCGAGATCGGCGTGGAAAGCATTGTGGTGGATATGCCGGTAGGGACAATGCATCTGATGGGGATGCTGCGCTTCCTCGACCGCGATCTGGCCGTCGCCTGGCCCTACCGCCTGGCCTGGCAGGCCGTCGAAGCGCTGGAGGCACGCGGCTACCGGGTGGTTTATCTGCCGGATGAGGACGAAGCCATTCGCGGTCACGCCCTCAACTTTGTCACCCTCGGGCCGCGACGCATCCTGATGGCAGCAGGAAACCCCAAAACCGAAGATTTCTACCGCCAACTCGGCGTCACCGTCATCTCGCTTGAGCTGGACGAATTGCTCAAAGCTGCTGGCGGCGCCGGCTGCATGACCGGTATTTTGCAACGCACGCTCATCCACAACGGAGATTAGTATGTCCATCTACATTCCCGAACGCGCCATGG
>RFKO01000073.1 GCA_003694235.1 Anaerolineae bacterium | reverse complement strand
GGGCCGATGAAGCCGCAGGTGTTTACAATGATGACCTCCGCCTGCGCCGGATCTTCCACCGGCGTGAAGGCGTTGTTTATCAGTAATTGGGCCATGGAATCGGAGTCCACCGTGTTTTTGGCGCACCCCAGGGAAAGCAGATGAAAAGTTTTCATAATATGAGTGTGTGATCGCTCAGGGCGTGGGCGTGGATGAGGGTGTAGGGGATGGCGTGGGTGAGAAGCGCGGCGTCTCTGTGGGGGTGGGTGTGTTGGTGGGAGTTGGCGTGAGCACACCGGAGAGCGTGTAGATGGTGTTCACCACTTCGCCCTGGCTGCCCAGCAGCCCCAGGTTTTGTCCGTTGTACAGCACTTCCAGCGCGGCGGCGTTTCCGGTCAGGATTTCTACACTTTCGTCGCCGGCAAAAGCGTACACCGAGCCGGGCACGACTCGTCCGTTGAAGACTTCCTCGCCGTCCACCAGCACGCGCAGGAAAGCGCGCTGATGGGTGATGATTTGTGTTTGCACTGCGCCGACGGGTAATTCGGTCGCTTCGGGCGGCGCGGTTTCCGCCGGCGCGGCTGCGGCGGCCTCGGCCGCGATGTCCAGCGGGGAGGGGATGGTGATGGTTGGCGTGGGCGCCAGCGTGACTGTCGGCGAGGGAAGCAGCACGTCGGCAATCGAAGGCGGCGAGGGAGAAGGCTGGGAAGCGGCCTGACGATCGAGGACTTGTGCTCCTCCCCAGACCAGCAGGCTGATCAGCAACACGATCAGTGTGCCGCTCAACAGCACCTCGCGCGAGAATATCCGCTGCAACGCCCCTGGCTGGCGAGGGACTTCTTCCTGCTGAGTGACTTTTCCCGGTGGGCGCCCCAGGCGTTGTTGGAGCCGCTCTTGTAATGCCTCGGCAAAGCGCAGCAGTAAGGGTTCAGGGTCCAGGTCGAGGAAGGCGGCGTAGTTTTTCAACATGCCGCTGCCCTGTACGCTGGAAGGCAGCCTCCCCAGTTCTCCGTTTTCCAGCGCTTCCAGGTAATGACGCGGGATGTGGGTGTGCCGGGCAACTTCGTCCAGCGAGATGCCCAGCATCTCGCGGCGTTGACGGAGCGTCACGCCGAGCTCGGGGATGTCCAGCTCTGGCGCGGGCGGTGTTTGACTTTCGGGGGGAGGGGGTTCGTCTGAAGAGGGAGATGGAGAGTGATCAAGCGCAGCCAGCAAGGCACCCGCGTCCAGATGCAGAAACGCGGCGTAATTGCGCATGAAGCCGCGCACCTGCACGGGCGAGGGAAGCGCGTCGAAACGCCCTTCCTCCAGCGCCTGAAGATACTGTGGCCGGATGAACGTCTCGGCCGCGGCTTGCTCCAGCGTCAACCCCTGTGCCTGACGTGCTTCTCGCAGTTGCCGTCCAATCTCTGCGCTCATGCGTCAAATTATACCCGTTTGCCGTGGAAAGCCTGTTATCGGACGTGAAAAAGCCTGGAGCGACTTGCCCCAGGCTGATCGTAGCCATGAGATGGAAGAGCAGGCGCTACTCGCTTGCTTCCTCGTCTGCGGCGGGCGCTTCGTCTGCCTCGGTGAGCGCCTCGGCTTCCTGGTACAGTTCTTCCAGCGCCTCGCCTTCCTCGTCGATTTGTTCGCCCAGCGTTTCAGCCTCTTCAAGGGCCGATTCGATGGATTCGCCCTCGCGATAGACCACCACGCGCACTTCCGGCACCAGGTCCACCGTCAGGCGGACACGGATGGTGTGTTCGCCGATGGTGCGCAGCGGTTGGGCATCAATCTGGCGGTGACTGATTTCCACGCCGGCTTTCTCGCTCAACGCCTCGGCGATCATGCGGGTGTTCACCGAGCCATAGAGACGGCCGGTCTCGCTGGCGCGCATGGCGAAGGCCAGGGTGGTGCCCTGAAGCTGCTCGGCCAGCCCGCTCATCTCCTGGTTGAGGATGGCGCGCTGTTTATCCGCCTCGGCGCGGATGCGGTCGGCCATTTTGAGCGCCTCAGGCGTGGCCAGTATGGCCAGCCCCTGGGGGATCAGGTAGTTGCGGCCATAGCCATTGGCGACTTTCTTGACGTCGCCAGCGCGCCCCAGTTTGTACACGTCTTTCAACAGTAGAACTTTCATGGTTACACAAGCCCTTTCATTGTTCGGAGTCTCAGGCGAAGGGTACAACGCACTGAGCGGGGGGATTTTACATGAGGGCCGCTCTCCCGTCAATGGCGGGTTGGCAAAGATGCAAACAACTTGTTGACGCGGCCATAGGCGCATGGTAGAATTCCGCCGCTTGCAGGGCCCCCATCGTCTAGTGGCCCAGGACGTAGCCCTCTCAAGGCTAAAACGGGGGTTCGAGTCCCCCTGGGGGCACTCGCCATCAAAAAGGCTATCCGTATAGCGGATAGCTTTTTTGATTCCTCGCCCTGTGCCGGGCGCGTTGACTCTCGATTTCCCAGATGCTACAATGCCAGGTATGAGCGAGATATTGCGTGCTAAAGCGTTGCCAAATGGCACCCGCCTGGAACTGGCACGTGGGGATATCACTGCCGAGCAAGTGGACGCGATCGTCAACGCTGCCAATGCGCAATTGATGCATGGCGGCGGTGTGGCGGCTGCTATCGCGCGTAAGGGCGGTGCGGTGGTGTGGGAACAAAGCCGGGCCTGGGTGCGGGAGCATGGGCCGGTGCCGCACGACCAGCCGGCGTGGACAGAGGGCGGTAATCTCCCCTGTCGCTATGTGATCCATGCCGTTGGGCCGGTGTGGCGCGGTGGGGGACAGGATGAAGATGAGCACCTTTCCGCCGCTGTGAGCGGCTCGTTGCGCCGCGCCGATGAGCTCGGCCTGCATTCCATCGCTTTCCCCGCCATCTCGACCGGCATTTTTGGCTATCCCAAAAAGCGCGCCGCTGCGGTGATGTTGCGCGCGCTGGCGGCTTATTTTTCCGCTCATCCCGATTCAGGAGTGCGGCAGGTGCGCCTGGTGCTGTACGACACACCTACCGTGAATGCTTTTGTAGAGGTGTGGGATTCGGAGCAGGCATGATCACCTCGCTGCAGAATCCACGCTTAAAGCAGGTGCGCGCCTTGCTGGAACGTAAGCGAGAGCGGTATCGCCAGCAGGCATTCGTGATTGAAGGTGCGCGTTTGCTGGAGGAAGCGCTGGCCGCGCGCTGGCCGCTGCGTTATATCCTGTATTCGGCGGATTGCACGCCGCGCGCTCGCCAGGCGGTGGATGCGGCCGCACAGCAGGGTGTGGAAATTGTGCAGGTGGGTCCTCGCTTGCTGCACGCCGTCAGTGATGTGCAGACCTCTCAGGGCGTTCTGGCCGTAGCCTCTTTGCAACCGCTGGAGATTCCCGCTCAACTGGACTTTGTTCTCATCCTGGACGGGCTGCGCGACCCTGGAAATCTGGGGACGTTGCTGCGCACGGCCCTGGCGGCAGGTGTGCAGGCTGTGTTTCTACCTCCCGGTAACGCTGATCCGTTTGCCCCCAAGGTGTTGCGCGCCGGTATGGGAGCGCAATTCGGTTTGCCGGTGGTGATGCTGGACTGGGAGGCGCTGGCGCAGCGTTTGCGCAGGGAAAATCTGAAAGTGTTGTTGGCCGATGCGGCCGGCGCGCATATCTACACGGAAGAGGATATGACCGTTCCCCTCGCGTTGATCATCGGCGGCGAAGCGGATGGCGCTGGCGCGCGCGCTCGCACCCTCGCGCAGCGCACCATCCGCATCCCTATGCCGGGTAGTACGGAGTCGTTGAATGCTGCTGTGGCCGCTTCAATCCTTTTGTTCGAGGTAGTGCGCCAACGCACTGTGTAAATCGTATGGATTATCTTCGTTGTTCTTTCACCGGACGCCCGGACACCATCGGCGGCGAAGTGCGCTTCGGCCCCGCCCCGGAGCGCGGCAGCCTGCTGGAAGTCGGGTTGCCCGTGTAGGACAACTGCTTTGGATTGCGCCGCCTCGGCGGCGCTTTCAAAGCAGCGTCGAGCCGCCGCAGACCAAAGCAACCGCAAGCAGTTGCGCTACGGTCAGGAGGTAAACATGCGTACTATCCGCCCATCACAATCTCCCCCTCCAGAGGGCTCACCGCCCCCCCATTCCAAATCGCCCTCACCGGTGGCCTGGGGATGCTTTTTCCTGTTTGCGCTGGCGTTCATCATTGCCGGTCTGCTGCCCTTTCTCGCACTGCTCAACGTCTTCCCGCGTGAGGAATCCTTCAGTGGGCAGCCGGCCTTTCCCATTGTGGTCGGCAGCCTGGCCTTCTTTTTCGTGGGTATCTATCTGATGATCACTTTTATCCGCGCGGCCGCCGGCCTGCCACCCATCACCGGGCGGATCTTCGCCGACCTGATTGTCTTTTCCCTCGCCGT
>RFKO01000338.1 GCA_003694235.1 Anaerolineae bacterium | reverse complement strand
TGGTTGCGCTGGGTTGAGTAGCGACTGCTGGGAGCATATCAAAACCCGAAGTCGAAGCGTTGCATTGGTTGCATTGGTCGGATTGGTCGCATTGGTCAGATTTGTCGGACTGGTGGCACCGGTCAAGGTGTATCGGGAGAGCCAAGTTCGACCAGGGAATCGCTACCAGGGTGGCGAACGAGGCGGGAATGGTTCTCGCGGGCCGCGGTGAGCAGGGTGCGTAGAGCGGTTTCGTCCTCGCCTTGCAATGCAGCGCGCAGCGATTCTAATGCTTTTTCAAAGCTTTCCAACGCGCTCAGCACTGAGCGGCGATTAGTGGCGAGGATATCCAGCATCATGGTGACATCGCTGGCTGCCAGGCGACTGGTGCTGCGAAAGCCGGTGCTGACCAGCGGGGCAGCTTCGCCAGGAGTGCAACCGGCCAACGCGACAGAGACGAGATACGGCAAATGACTGACCGCCGCCGCCCAGCGGTCATGTGTTTCAGCGTCCAGCCAGAGAGGTATTGCCCCGATGATGGCAATCAGCGTTTCCGCCACAGAACGCAGATCGTCCGTGGTACGCGCCGTCTCTGTCAGCACAAAAGGTGCATCCCAAAACAGTTTACCATCCGCGTTTGCCAGACCGGAGGTCTCTTTCCCACACATGGGATGACCACCAAGCGCAGACAAATGCGTCGGCAGTGCATCCATGGCAGATACAACCTTCGCCTTCGTTGAACTCAGATCCAGGATCATCAAAGGGTGCGTGATGCGTCCGGCAATCACCTCCAGCAGACGAATGTTAACACGAACAGGCGCGGCCAGCACCACCAGATCGGCATGACGCAAACCATCAAACAAATCATCCGTGACGAGATCCATTATCTGCAACTGGCGGGCCAATGCCAGCGTCTGGGGATCGCGATCAATGCCCACCAATGCCTGGCAATACCCTCGCAATGCCAGCGCCAGCGAGCCGCCCATCAGGCCAAGGCCGACGATCGCCACACGATGCGGGAGAAAAAAGTCATCGTCCATGTCAACCGGAAACTGCAGCTTTGGCCGGAGCCAGGCTACGCCCCACCGCATCAGCAATGGCTGCTACCTGGCGCACCAACGCGGCGAAGCGCTCCGGTTTGAGGGACTGTCCACCGTCGGAGAGGGCCTCCTCAGGATGAGCGTGCACCTCGACAATGAGACCATCTGCGCCAGCAGCGATACCGGCGCGGGCGATAGCTTCGACATACTCCCAGTGGCCAGTGCTGTGGCTGGGATCGAGGATGACCGGCAGATGGGTGAGCGATTTGAGCACCGGGATGGCATTGATGTCGGTCGTGTTGCGCGTGGCGGTCTCGAAAGTGCGGATGCCGCGCTCACACAAAACCACATTGTTGTTGCCATGCGAAAGGATGTACTCGGCGGCCATCAACAACTCCTCCACTGTGGCACTCAGACCGCGTTTGAGCAGCGCGGGATGCTGGCTGGCGCCGACAGCGTTCAACAGCGCGTAATTCTGCATATTGCGGGCGCCGATCTGGATCATATCGGCATAGCGCGCCACCAGCGGCACCTGTTCCGGCGACATGGCCTCGGTCACCACGGCCAAACCGGTCTCAGCGCGGGCTTCGGCCAGCAATTCCAATCCCTCTTCGCCCAACCCCTGGAAAGTGTAAGGCGAAGTGCGGGGTTTGAACGCACCGCCGCGCAGAGCGTGTGCGCCGGCTTCGCGTACGGCATGAGCTGTCTCCAGCAACTGGGCGCGGTCTTCCACCGAACAGGGCCCGGCAATCACCACCACCTGCGGGCCGCCAAAGACAACACCATCCAGGCGCACCTCGGTGTTCCAGGGATGGAATTCCCGCGAGGTCAATTTGTAGGGACGCGAAATCGGGATGACGCGATCCACTCCATCCATGCGAATGAATTCATCTCGCGGCATGGCTCGCACATCGCCCACCACGCCGATCACCGTGCGCTCCTCTCCGCTTGAAAGATGCGCTTGAGCGCCATAGGTCTGCACGCGATCGATCACATTTTTTATCTCGCGCTGAGTAGCATTTGTCCGCATCACAATCATCATTTCACAACCTCCTCCATTTCCATTTCTTCAACCGGCGAAACGTCGCGCAAAGCCAGATCAGGGCGCAGGGAAACCGCCTCGCGCAGATAGACGTGGCAGATATCGCTCTGGGGCAGGTCGGTGTTCCAGTAAATCATCACCCGGATGCACCTCGGCAATCCCCCTGGCACCGGGATTTCCCTCCCGCAAATCAAGGGCACCTGCATCCAACCGAGCTGCCTCGCAGCCAGCGCCGGGTAAGTCGCATCCAAGTCATCGGTGACGGTAAAAGTGGCAGCGCCGATATCTTCCGGACGCAAAGTCGGGTTGGCCTGCAAAATGGTCAGCAACAGCTCGCGTGTCGCCGCAAGAATATCCTCCTTGCGATTGGCGTCGACAACAGTAGCGCCGCGTATCCCTCGAACACTCATGGTCTCCTCCAGAGAAACAAAGTCCTGTTCACCCTCCCACAAGTGGTGTTTCAAGCCTGCGGGAGGGTTGATAAAACAAAAACGCCCAGCCGTTGGGCTGAGCGTTCATAAACAAGGTGGAAATCCGCTTAAACGCCGCCAACGGCTACCGGAGTTACCGAGCCGTAAAAATAAAAGTAGGCGTAAAAGCGGTTGGTGCTCTTCATGTTGGGCGGGATTTTATCGAAGAGGGCCGGAAATGTCAAGGTTGTCGTTGAAGATTCAGGTGACTGTGTAACAAAGAGATTGGTCAC
>RFKO01000072.1 GCA_003694235.1 Anaerolineae bacterium | reverse complement strand
GTCCGTCGTCCACCGTCCGCGGTCACAGGGGCAAGATGCGCAACTCGCGCGGCAGGTCGGTCAGGCTGCGGCAGCCATCCGCGGTGATCACCACGTCATCTTCGATGCGCACGCCGTTGCGCCCTCGCAGGTAGATGCCCGGCTCGATGGTGAAAGTCATGCCGGGTTGCAGCACCTGCTGATTGTCGCCGCGGATGTAAGGCTCCTCGTGGACTTCCAGGCCCAGGCCGTGGCCGGTGCGGTGAGTGAAATATTCTCCATAGCCGGCCTTTTCGATCACCTGACGGGCGGCTTTGTCCACCTCGGCGGCAGGGACGCCTGGCCCGGCGGCAGCGCGGGCGGCCTGGTTGGCCTGCAGCACGATCTCGGCGATGTGCTGATATTCGGCTTCCACCTCGCCGAGGGCGAAGGTGCGGGTGATGTCGGAGAAGTAGCCGTCCACGTTGGCGCCGTAGTCGATCACCAGCAGGTCGCCCTCCTGGAGCGGGCGGTCGGTGGGGGTGGCGTGAGGGTTGGCGCTGTTGGGGCCGCCGGAGACGATCGGGTGGAAGGGGAAAGCGCCGCTGGAGCCGTGGCGCAGCAGTTGGGTGGTGAGTTCGGCAGCGATCTCCCGCTCGGTGACGCCGGGGCGGATGGCGGGCAGGGTGGCCTCCAGCGCGGCCTGAGCAATGTCCACGGCTTTTTGCATGGCGGCGATCTCATCCCGGTCTTTGAACATGCGCAGCGCGGCGGTGGCGCTCTCGGCGGGGACGAATTCGGCGTTGGGCGCGGCGGCTTCCAGGTAACGCAGCTCCAGCACGCGCAGCCAGCGCGGCTCGACCCCGATGCGGGCGCTCAATAGACCGCTCAGGGCCAGCGCGGCCGTGAAGGCATTGCCCCATGTTGTTGGGTCTTCCTCGTAAGGGAAGGAAATGGCCTCGTAAGGGAGGTTTTCCACTTTGGGGGCTTCGAGTTCCGGCAGGACGATGAGCAACGGGCCCTGGCGAGGGAAGATGACCACCACCGGGCGCTCGCTGAGGTGGAAGTGCAGGCCGGTCAGGTAAGGCAGTGTAGGGCCGGGGTTGAGCGCCAGCGCGTCGAGGTTCTGTTCCTGCAGAAGGCGGCGGAGTTTCTTGTGGCGATGTACAAGTGTCGTGCTCATGGGACTCCTTCGAATGAATTTTGATGGGAGACGGGTTGTCGTTTTCATTATAAGCGAAAAGTGAAATTCGCGACTGCTTCTTGACAGCGCAACACCCCTCAGATAAAATTCCCACGCTTACGGGCCTGTAGCGCAGTTGGGAGCGCGCATCAATCGCACTGATGAGGTCGCGGGTTCGAATCCCGCCAGGTCCACTCTGGTTGACGGATTATGCCTTTGTGGTAGAATCCGCTCCACCAATCAACAGGGGCCCATGGCGCAGTTGGGAGCGCGTCTCAATGGCATTGAGAAGGTCGTGGGTTCGAATCCCACTGGGTCCACAGGTAAGCAGTAGCGCATCGGGGATTAGGAATCAGGAAACGTTTTTCCTGCTCCCTAATCCCTGATCCCTATATGGAAGGCCTGGACAGGAGTAGTAGGTCATCTGCCAGAGAGTCGGGGTCACCGGCTGAAAGCCCCGGCAGCGGCGCCCGCAGAGCGCCTGAAGACTGAACTCGCCTGTCGCTCCATGTGAGCAGGCCGCACGGGTGAAAGAGAGTAGCCCGCGCCGGGTTCGCCCGTTACCGCGACACTGAGAGGTGGTTAGTTGTGTTGGTTGCATTAGTGCATCAGTTGCATTGGCGTCACGTTGGGCGTGTTGAGAAAACAATGAACTGATGAACTAATGAACCGATGAACTAACTACAATCAGGGTGGTACCGCGGAGTTTACCCTTCGTCCCTGAGCGGATGAAGGGTTTTTTGTTTGTCAGCAGGTGATAAGATGATTGGGTGACAGGTCCCTGGTGACAAGCCAACCAGCCGGTCACCCACGCATCCAGTTAACTGATTATCCTGTCATCTATCCATCTGGAGGAGAACCATGATCCCACAATACGATCCCGCTGTCATTGAACCCAAGTGGCAGAAGCGCTGGGAGACCGATGGGCTGTACAACGCTGATATTGATCCCACGCGCCCCAAACACTACGCGCTGACGATGCTGCCCTACCCCTCCGGCGATCTTCACATCGGCCACTGGTATGCCATGACGCCGAGCGATGCCCGCGCCCGTTTTATGCGCATGAGGGGCTACAATGTGATGTTCCCGATGGGTTTCGATGCGTTCGGCCTCCCGGCGGAAGGCGCGGCCATCAAACACAATATCCACCCCAAAGAGTGGACATATGCCAACATCGAGCGCATGCGCAAGCAGTTGCGCAGTATGGGCGCGATGTTCGACTGGCGGCGCGAGGCAATCTCATCAGACCCCAAATATTATAAATGGACGCAGTGGTTCTTCATCCAGCTGTTCAAGCACGGACTGGCCTACCGCGACATGGCGTCGGTGGATTTTTGCCCCAGCTGCAACACCACGCTGGCGCGCGAACAGGTCTGGGGAGAAGACCGTCACTGCGAGCGTTGCGGAACGCCGGTGATCAAAAAGCAGATGGAACAATGGTTCTTCCGCATCACCGATTACGCCGATGAACTGCTGGATTTCTCTCACCTGGATTGGCCCGAACGCGTCCGTACGCTGCAAACCAACTGGATCGGACGCTCCGAGGGTGCCTCGGTGACGTTCCACACCGAACAAGGCGATCCGATGGAGATCTTCACCACTCGTCCCGACACGCTGTGGGGCGCGACCTTCATGGTGCTGGCGCCCGAACACCCGCTGGTGGATAAGGTGACCACGGACGAGTATCGGGAGCAGGTGGAAGCCTACAAACTGCAGGCCGCCCGCCAGAGCGACATCGAGCGCGAAGCGGTAGACAAGGAAAAAACCGGCGTGTTCACCGGCGGCTACGCCATCAACCCGGTCAACAACGCCCGCATCCCCATCTGGATCGCCGATTATGTGCTGATGACCTACGGCACGGGCGCGATCATGGCCGTCCCGGCGCACGATCAACGCGACTTTGAGTTCGCCCGCAAATACGGCCTGGAGATCATCCCGGTCATCCAGCCGGAGGGCGAACCCGACCTGGACGGCGCGACGATGGAAGAAGCCTACATCGGCCCCGGTGTAATGGTCAACAGTGGACCGTTCAATGGCACCGAAGTCACCGATGCCAAAGGACGCAAGAACCCCGGCATCGCCGCGGTGATTGACTGGCTGGAAGAACAGGGTATCGGTCACGAGGATGTGAATTATCGTTTGCACGACTGGCTGATCTCGCGCCAGCGGTATTGGGGCGCGCCCATCCCGATGGTGTATTGCGAGGATTGCGGCTGGAATCCCGTTCCCGAGGAGGAATTGCCCGTCCTGCTGCCCGATGACGTGGAGTGGCGTCCCACGGGCGAATCGCCGCTCAAATTCCATCCCACCTGGAAGCAAACCACCTGCCCGCAGTGCGGCAAACCTGCCGAGCGCGAAACCGATACGATGGATACTTTCATGTGCTCCTCCTGGTATCACCTGCGCTACCTCTCGCCGGATTACGACGAAGGGCCGTTCGACCCCAAAGAGTACGATTACTGGATGCCGGTGGATACCTACACGGGCGGCATTGAGCACGCCACCATGCACCTGATTTATACCCGCTTCTTCCACAAGGCGGGGCGCGATATGGGCATCATGAAAGGCCCGGAGCCGATGATCCAACTGCGCAACCAGGGCATGGTGCTGGGGGAGGACGGCGAGAAGATGTCCAAGAGCCGCGGCAACGTGGTCGCCCCCGACGCGCTGGTGGATTACTACGGCGCGGACACGGTGCGCGCTTACCTGATGTTCTTCGCCCGCTGGGACCAGGGCGGCCCGTGGGATAGCAAGGGCGTGGGCGGCCCGGCCCGCTGGCTGAAACGCGTCTGGGCGCTGTTCCACGAGACGGCGGGAGAGCAGCCTTCTCCCGCGGGTGATACTGCCGCTGTGGAGCGCCATCTGCGCCGCAAGGTGCACCAGACCCTGAAAAGCGTGACGCGCGATTTCGAGGAATTCCAGTTCAACACCATCGTTTCCTCGCTGATGGAACTGCTCAACGAGATGCAGGATGCGCGCGAGCAGGGCGCGGTGGGCACGCCTGCCTGGCAGGAGGCACTGGAACTGTACCTGCTGATGCTGGCCCCGGTGACGCCGCACATCGCCGAAGAGCTGTGGGTCGAAGTGTTGGGCAAGCCGTATTCTGTGCACACACAGGCGTGGCCTGCGGTGGATGAAGAAGCAGCCCGCGAGGAAGAGATCACCC
>RFKO01000337.1 GCA_003694235.1 Anaerolineae bacterium | reverse complement strand
TCCGCAGGCGGCTGCGGCGTTCTTGCGGCGGGTGCCTCATGCAGAGTTGCAGGTCGTCCCCGATTCCAGTCACCTCCTGCCTCTCGAGCGCCCTCAAGAAGTGGCTGCCCACATCATAGATTTTGTGAGGAGAACAATTGATGAAATGGATTAAACGCATTTTTCTCTCTCCCGATGAACCGCGCCTGCGCGCCGGATGGCGTTTGCTGCTGCACACCGTGATGCTGTTTCTTCTGTTGGGCGGGGCGCAATTTCTGGTGTTCCCCCAGCTTCAGTCGCTACATGGAGAACCGCTGTTCTTCGCTCTGCAGGTCGTACAGCTGATTGCTTTCACGCTTTCGGTGTATCTGGCGCGGCGATTGCTCGACCGGCGCAGTTTTGTCAGCCTGGGCCTGGCGGCGGATCGCGAGATGTGGCGCGAGTTGGGGCTGGGCATTCTGATCACCGGCGTGATGATGGGGTTGATATACCTGCTCGAATGGGCTGCCGGCTGGTTGACTTTTCAGGGATTTGCCTGGCAGTTCGACGCGCCGGCGCAGGTATGGCGCGGTGTTGGCTGGATGGCGCTGATCTTCCTGCTGGTGGGCTGGAGTGAAGAGTTGCTCAGCCGCGGCTATCACCTGCAAACCATTGCCTCTGGCCTGAATATGACCTGGGGCGTCGTGCTCTCTGCCTCGGTATTTGGCTTGCTTCATCTGGGCAATCCCAACGCCACCTGGGTGAGTGCGGCCGGCATTTTCCTGGCCGGGGTGTTCCTGGCCTATGGTTATGTGCGCACCGGCCGCTTGTGGCTGCCCATCGGCCTGCACATCGGCTGGAATTTCTTTGAGGGCGTGGTCTTCGGTTTCCCGGTCAGCGGATTGGATATTTATCGTCTGACGCGCATCACGGTGAACGGCCCAGAGTTGTTTACCGGCGGCGCCTTCGGCCCGGAGGCCGGTTTGATCCAGCTACCCTCGATGGCATTGGGGTTCTTTTTGATCTGGTGGATCACGCGTCGGCGCGCTGAGGGAGACAAAGAATGATGCTGGATGTCATTCTCGCTTTCGTGCCCATCCTGGTCATTTTGGTTCTCATGGTGGGGTACCGCTGGGGCGCTTCGCGCGCCGGCGCGGCCGGTTACCTTGCGGCGTTGGCGATTGCCGTGGCGCGCTTTGGCGCCGGCGCACAATTGCTGGCCGTGGCGCATGTCAAGGCATTGCTGCTCACTTTCGATGTGTTGTTCGTCATCTGGATGGCGTTTTTGCTCTTCCGCGTGGCCGACGAAGCCGGCGCGATCACCCTGATTGGCCAGGCACTGCCTCATTTGACTGCCGATAAAGGCATGCTGGCGTTGATGATTGGCTGGGCGTTCGCCTCTTTCCTGCAAGGTGTGGGCGGCTTCGGCGTGCCGGTCGCGGTGATCGCTCCGTTGATGGTCGGTCTGGAGTTCACGCCGCTCTCCGCGGTCGTCATCCCCTCCATCGGCCATTCCTGGGCGGTGACGTTCGGCTCATTGGGGTCTTCCTTCAACGCTATGATGGCGGCCACCGGCCTGGACTGGCCAGTGCTGGCGCCATATTCGGCGTTGTTCCTGGGGCTTTCGGGGCTGGCCGTTGGATTGATGGTGGCGCACGCGGCCGCTGGGTTTGCCGCCGTGCGCCGATTGATCTGGCCGATTTTGATCCTCGGCGTGGTGATGGGGGGCGTGCTTTACCTGGCTGCCAGCCTCGGCTTGTGGAACATCGCATCTTTCCTCGGCGGGTTGGCCGGACTGCTGGTCTCCTACCCCCTGGCGCGGCGTTACCGCGGTGAGCAGCGCGACGGCGCGCAAGTGGACGGGCGTCGCCTGTTGGTCGCTCTTTCCGGTTATGCTGTTCTGGTGATGTTGATTTTGCTGATCCAGCTCACCCCGGCGGTGCGCGCCGCCCTGGGGGTGGTGCGCATCAACCTGGAATTTCCGGCGGTGCAGACCGCCCGCGGGTATGCCACTCCCGCGGGGAGCGGCCGCGTCATCCCGCTGTTCCGCCATGCCGGTGCGATTTTGCTGTACGCCTCGCTGGTGGCGTATTTCATTTACGCCAGAGCCGGCTGGTATCGTCCCGGCGCGGCGCGGCGTATTCTGGAAGGGACGGTGCGACGGGTGATGTCCTCCAGCGTGGGGATCGCCTCAATGGTGGCGATGGCCGTGGTGATGCAACATGCCGGCATGACCGAGACGCTGGCACGCGGACTGGCCGAAGGGGTGGGGGCCGCCTTTCCGTTGGTAGCGCCCTGGATCGGCGCCCTGGGCGCGTTCATGACCGGTAGTAACACCAACTCCAACGTGGTATTCTCGATGCTGCAACTGCGCACCGCTGAACTTCTGGGGTACAGCATCGCGATCATCATGGCGGCGCAGAACGCCGGCGCTGCGCTCGGCTCGGTGGTCGCCCCCACCAAGATCGTGGTCGGCGCCAGCACCGGTGGTATGGCAGGGCGCGAAGGGGATGTCATGCGCCAGATGCTGGTGTACACCGGCCTGCTGGTGTTGCTGGTCAGCGCGATGGCCGCGCTGGCGATCTGGCTCTAGAACGAAAAACCTCCCGCAGGATTTGAGCCTGCGGGAGGTCGCTTTCTCAGGCCGTCAGATCCTCCAGTTGTGAGATCATTTCGCCGATTACGTCGAAGCCGCCCTGCCAGAAGGCAGCCGAGGTGATGTCCAGACCGGCGCGGGAACAAATCTCGGTCGGGGAGGCTGACCCGCCGGCCGCCAGCAGCTCCAGGTAGCGCGGTTTGAAGGCTTCTCCCTCTTCTCTGTATTGTTTGTATAGCGAGAGTACCAGCAGTTGGCCGAAGCTGTAGGCATACACGTAGAACGGTACGTGGAAGAAGTGTGGGATGGAAACCCATTCCCATTTGAACTCTTCGCTCAGCTCCACTGCGTCGCCAAATTGCTCCTGCAGGTTCTGGAAGTAGGCGGCGGCCAGATCATCCACGGTTGCGCCCTCGGCCACTTTGTCGTGCGCTTCGATCTCGAAGAGGGCGAAGTAAGCCTGCCGCATGATGGTGGCATAGGCGTCGTCCACCTGCCGGAAGAGGATGTCGCGGCGCACATCGGGATCGTCCTCGGTGGCCAGC
>RFKO01000071.1 GCA_003694235.1 Anaerolineae bacterium | reverse complement strand
GACTTGTGGACGTGGACTACTTTCCAGCCGTCGGGAAACTTCACCATCACGCGGCTTTCGTTGTGCGCCGAAACGCGCACCCCTTCGTCCGTGCCGTTGCTGATCAGCAGGGTATAGCTGGCGATGGCTGTATCGCCATAGCGCTGAATGTGCAGATTGGCCAGGTCGAAGCGCACGTGCCTCTCCCCGGCCTCTGCGCCGAACACCGTGCCGCGGCGGGCGTTTTCGGCCATCATGAAGTCGTGAAACAGCAGGCCGTCTATGCGGTGGGGAGTGACCCACCACTCGTACAGTGTGAGTTCTTCGTGCGTGCTCTGATGATAGGCGGCGATATCGTTTTTCAAAATGGCATCCAGATGTTCGCGCAGGAAGTTGTGGATTTCCGGGTCATGCTGGGTTTGCATTTTGTCCTCCGCTTGCGTTTCAGGCCTCTCGGTGGATGCTGCGCTCGCGGCTGAACCCGTCGGGGTAGCGGCGGCGCAATTTTTCGACATTTTGTCGGGCGATTTCTTCCAGCGGAATACCGATCGCGCTGGCGGCTTCGGCCAAATACCAGAGCACATCGCCCAGTTCGTCGGCCAGTTCTGCGGATGTGATGGCGTGCCCGTGGGCGGTGCGCTTCTTCACCATGTTGGCGAACTCGCCCGCTTCTCCGGCCAGCCCCAGCGCGGCGACGATCAGGCGGCCTTCGCCCTCCCCGCCAGCGCCGCTCGTTCGCTGTGCCAGACGTTGATATTCATCAAGGGTCAGTTTACTCATCGGGATTCCTCTAAAGCCAGTCTTTCGATTTCGGTCAGCAGGCGCTCCAGTTCGTCCACCAGAAATCCGCTGCAGGATTGCCTGAACACGTGGAGCAGGGAACGGTAATACCACAGTGTTCCGTCTCGCCCGCCTTTGAACTTCTCCCAGGTCTGCGCGCCGTAGAGGCGCAGATCGCGCAGGATGGAGCGGGCATTGTGCACTTTGTCGGCCAGCGAGACGCGATGCACCTCCGGCGGCGCAGTGGCCAGGTGCTCGATGTAAGCGGTTTTGCGTTCTCGCCAGGGCGGTTTGGGAGATTGTAGCGTGTCGGAGCAGGCCCGCACGATCTGGGCGACCGGTTCGCCGAAGATGGCGTGGATTTCTGCCAGCCTTTCTTCGCCCCCCTGGTCTTCGGCGGCGTCGTGCAGCAAGGCGGCGATGGCCTGGTCTTCGTCGCCGCCGTCTTCCAGCACCAGGGCGCACACGCTGAGCAGATGTGCGATGTAAGGCACCTGGCTGCCCTTGCGCTTCTGCCGGGCGTGTAAACGGGCCGCGTAGCGCAGGGCGTTTTCAAAGCGAGGGCTGAGGATGGGGGCGGACATAGCGAATTACACACCTTCCGTGCGCAGTCGATGATCGCCCTCCAGCGGTTTGCCGACGGTGTGGAGCAGCACAAAGTTGGCCGGCCCGCGCGTGCCGATGGGGAAGCCCGCCACGATGACGATCTCCTGCCCCGGCTGAATGGCTTTGCCGGCGATCATCGTGTTTTCCACATGCCCTAACATCTCGCGCACCGTCTCGGCGTGCGGCACCAGATGGGGGTGAACGCCCCACAGCAGGCCGAGGGTGCCGTAGGTTGGAGCGTTGGGCGTGAAGGCCAGGATGGGGACGCGCGGCCGCATTTTGGACATCAGCCGGGCGGTGCGCCCGCTTTGGGTGAACACCGCGATGGCGGCCACATCTTTGTCCTCGGCCATCTCGCGGGCGGCGCGCACGATATACTCGGCGTTATCGTGGGGAGCGGCCGGTTGGGGGATGATGCCCGTCTGTCCCCAGTCGCGCATGTGCGCTTCGGCCTGCGAGATGATGGCGTTCATCATCTCCACCGCTTTGACCGGATAGCGGCCGGTGGCCGTTTCGCCGGAGAGCATGACCGCGTCGCTGCCGTCGAAGATCGCGTTGGCGACATCGGCTGCCTCTGCGCGGGTGGGACGCGGGTTGGTGATCATCGATTCCAGCATCTGTGTGGCGGTGATCACCAGTTTCCAGCGTTGATTGGCTGCCTGGATGACCTGCTTTTGCACCACCGGCACTCTTTCGGGGGGGATTTCGACCCCCAGGTCGCCGCGCGCCACCATCACGCCGTCGGCAACTTCCAGGATGGCCTCGAGGTTGTCCAGCGCTTCGGGGCGTTCCAGCTTGGCGATGATGGGGGTATCGGCGCGCTGGGGCATGGCTTCGGTGATCAGATGACGCAACTGCTCCACATCGTCGGCGGTACGCACGAAAGAGAGGGCGATGTAGTCCACGCCCTGTTTCAGGCCGAAGAGCGCGTCGGCGCGGTCTTTGGGGGTCAGAGCCGAGAGCCTGATCGCCGCGCCGGGCAGGTTGACGCCTTTGTGGGGGCGCAGCACGCCGCCCACCACCACCTCGGTTTCCACTTCCTGGCCATGGATCGCCTTCACACGCAGTTCCAGCTTGCCATCATCGAGCAGGATGCGTCCGCCGGGTTGCACGCTTTCTGCCAGATGTTTGTAGGAAATGCTCACCCGTTTCTCGTCGCCCACGACGGGTTCGCTGGTCAGGCGAAACGTCTGACCGGCGTGCAGGGTGATGCTTTCCGCCCGCAGCGTGCCGGTGCGGATTTTCGGCCCTTGCAGGTCTTGCAGGATGCTGATGGGACGGCCGGTTTGGGCGCTGGCGGCGCGCAGCGCACGGATGGTCGCGGCGTGGTCGGCGTGTGTACCGTGGGAGAAGTTCAGCCGCGCCACGTTCATGCCGGCCAGCATCAGTTCTTGCAATGTGGCCGGGGAGCGGCTGGCCGGGCCGATGGTGGCGACGATGCGGGCTTTGCGGAGGCTCATGGCTGCTCACAGATAATGCAATTCACGCGCCTGGCGGGTGAGTTCCTCGCGAAAATCGGGGTGGGCGATGTTGATCAACGCCTGGGCGCGCTGACGGATGGTTTTCCCGTAAAGGTAGGCGACGCCGTACTCGGTGATCACGTAATGCACATGGTTGCGGGTGGTGACCACGCCGGCGCCCTGTTTGAGCATGGGGACGATGCGGCTGAATTGCTTTGCCGTGCTGGGCAGGGCGATGACGGGAATGCCATCTCTGGCGCGCGCCGCGCCGTAGATGAAATCCATCTGTCCGCCGACGCCGGAGTACAGGCGGGGGCCGATGCTGTCGGCGCATACCTGGCCGGTCAAATCCACCTCGATGGCCGAGTTGATGGCTACCATGCGCTCGTTCTGGGCGATCACGAAGGGGTCGTTGACGTACTCGGTGCGGTGCAGTTCGATCAGCGGGTTGTTGTGTACCCATTGGTATAGTCGCCGGCTACCGAGGATGAAACCGGCGATGATTTTGCCGGGGTGCAGCGATTTGCGGGCGTTGGTCAGCACCCCCGCCTCTACCAGGTCGATCACCCCGTCGGAGAACAATTCGGTGTGCACGCCCAGGTCTTTTTTGTCAAACAGGTATTTGAGCACCGCGTCGGGGATGGCGCCAATGCCCATCTGCATGGTGGCGCCATCGGGGATCAGGTCGGCGATGTAACCGGCGATCTTCTCGATGACCTCGTTTTCGCCTTCGGCCGCCATGATGAGTTCGGGAAGGGGATAATCCACCGGCACGATGTAATCCAGCTTGCTCACATGGATGAAGGAATCTCCCAGTGTGCGCGGCATCTGATTGTTGACTTCGGCGATGATGATTTTCGCGCTTTCGGCCGCGCTTTTGCTCAACCCGACCTCCACGCCGAAGGAGCAAAAACCGTGTTCGTCGGGCGGCGAGAGATGCACCAGCGCCACGTCCAGCGGTAGATGGCCGTTCTTGAACAGCAGCGGGAATTCGGAGAGCAGGACAGGCGTGAAATCGGCGCGCCCCTCGTGGACGGCTTTGCGCGTGTTGTGGCTGATGAACATGGTGTTGACGCGCAGATGCCCTTCCATCTCCGGGCTGACGTAATCCGCCGATCCCACGGTCAGCGCCTGACAGATTTCGACATTCTCCAGCTCGGGAGCGCGCGCGACGAGTGCCTGTAGCAGCGTTTTAGGGACGGAACAGTTCCCTGTCAGGAAGATGCGATTGCCGGACTGAACGGCCTGGACGGCTTCCTCGGCGCTCACCACTTTGCTGCGGTATTGCTCCATCCAGTTCATGCGCTCAGCCTCCCTTCCATGGACGCGCGCAGATTGGGGTGCACAATCTCGCCCTGATGGGTATAGACCCCTCGCCGGATGGCCGGATTGGCCTCCAGCGCGGCCTCGATGCCCTGGGCGGCAATCTGCTGCACGAACGGCCAGCAGGCGTTGTTCAGCGTGTGGGTTGCGGTGCGACCCAGCACGCCGGTCATGTTGGGCACGCAGTAGTGCAGCACGTTTTCGTCTATGTAGGTGGGGTTGCTGTGGGTGGTGGGACGGCTTGTCTCGATGCAACCGCCCTGATCGATCGAGAGGTCAATGATCACCGAGCGAGGGCGCATCTCCCGTACCATCTGGCGAGACACCAGCACAGGAGTGCGGGCGCCAGGGATGAGCACCGCGCCGACCAGCACGTCGGCGAAGCGGCACACCTTGGTGATGTTGAAGTCGTGCGAGACCATGGTGATCACCCGTCCCTGGAAGAGCGTGTCCAGATATTGAAGACGCTCCTGGTCGTGATCCAGGATGTACACCATCGCGCCCATTCCGAGGAAGACGCGCGCCGCGGCCGTGCCGGAGGTGCCTCCGCCCAGGATGACCACCTCAGCCGGGGGGACGCCGGGCGTGCCTCCCAGCAGGATACCTTTGCCGCCGAAGTTGTTCTGGCAGAGCATGGCGGCAATTTGCGGCGTCATGCGGCCACCGGCCCGGCTCATCGGCGAGAGCACCGGCAGCGAACCGTCATCGCGCTGGATCACCTCGTAGCCGATGGCGGTTATCTTTTTCGCCAGCAGGGTTTCGATTTTGCGGCTGCTGCCGGCGGCCAGGTGCAAAAAGCCCATGACGGCCTGACCAGGGCGCATCCACTCGAATTCTTCCTCGGTCGGTCGAGCGACTTTGAGCAGCAGGTCGGCGCGGCCATAGGCTTCTTCGCCGCTGTATACGATCTGCGCGCCGGCCATCTGGTAATCGTAGTCGCTGAAGCCGCTGCCCAGCCCGGCGTCGTGTTCCACATAGCAGTTGTGCCCGGCCTGCGTCAGCAGTTGCACGCCGGCGGGCGTCAATCCTACGCGGTATTCGGAATCGCGCCGTTCGCGCGGGATACAGATGTTCATTTTGCCACCTTCTGGGTGCGGTCGCGACGCGCCGCTAGTCTGCCAGCAATTCGGCCAGGATACCTTTTTGCGCGTGCAGGCGGTTGTGCGCCTGCGGGAAGAGGCGGGAGTGTTCGCCGTCGGCTACCTCGTCAGTGATCTCCTCGCCGCGGTGCGCCGGCAGGCAGTGCATCACGATGACATGCGGGCGCGCCTCGGCCACCAGCGCGGCGTTGACCTGATACGGCGGGAAGACTTTGCGGCGCTTCTCGGCCTCTTCTTCCTGCCCCATGCTCGTCCATGTGTCGGTGTAGATGACATCGGCTTCGCGCACGGCTTCATGGGGATCGCGCAGTTGTCGGATGGTGGCTCCGCTCTCGACGGCGAACTGGCGCGCCTGCTCCACAGCCGCTGCGGGCAGGTCGTAGCCCTCCGGGTTGGCAATGGTGAAGTTGGCGCCCAGTTTGGCGCACGCGTGCATCAGCGAGACGGCCACGTTGTTGCCATCGCCCACGAAGGTGACGTTGATGCCCTGTAGTCTCCCGAATTCCTCGTAGATGGTCAGTGCATCAGCCATCGCCTGACAGGGGTGGTTGTAGTCGCTCAGGCCGTTGATCACCGGGATGCTGGCCCAGCGCGCCAGTTCGACCACGTGTTCATGGTCGAAAACGCGCGCCATGATGGCATCCACATAACCGGAGACCACGCGGGCCACATCGGCGATGGATTCTCGTTTGCCCAGGCCGATTTCGGCGGGGGAGAGGTAGAGGGCATCGCCGCCCAGGTGGCGCATGGCCATATCGAAGGAGACGCGCGTGCGCAGGCTGGGCTTCTGGAAAATCATGGCCAGCGTCTTGCCTTTGAGCAGGGGAGCGTTGCCGCCGGCCTGAAATTCCTTTTTCAGGGCGACCGCTCGATCGAGCATGGCTTGCAGTTGTTGGGGAGTGTAATCGGCAAGAGCCAGGAAATCTTTCATCATTACCTCCGGTTTTTGCGCTTGGTGGGTTGTTGGTGAGTATATCATGAAAGCCCTGGAGAAAATGTGATTTTTCGCGCGAAAATTGTGAATAATGTCACAATACTTGACGACAAGGGGGGTTTTGTGCTATCCTTCGGCAGTTTCATGTGTTCAGGTGGAGAGAAATGCTGCAACGCGAACGAGTATCGGACAACATCTATGTTTTTCAGAGCGACCTGTATGCCCAGGTGACGGCCGGGCTGGTCGTAGGTGACGATTGGGCGGTAGCGATTGACACGCTGGCCTACCCCGAAGAGACGCTGGAAATGCGCGAATTTGCCGAAAAAGAACTCGGCCTGAAGGTGAAGTATGTGATTCTGACCCATTACCACGCCGATCACAGCTGGGGGAGTTGTTTTTTCCCCGGCGCTCTGGTGATCGCCCATCAGCGTTGCCGGGAATTGCTGGCGACCCGCGGGCTGGAGTCCCTCAAGGCCGCGCGGCGCGGTAACACGGTCTTCCAGAACACGAAAATTGTGTTGCCTCAGATCACTTTCGAGCAGGGGCAGATGCAGTTGCGGGTGGGGAAACGCTTGCTCACGCTTTTCCCCCTGGGAGGGCACAGCCCGGACGGAATCGCGGTGCTATGTGAGGATGAACGCATCTTATTTGCCGGCGATGCGATGATGTCGCTGCCGGTGATTGTGGATGGCGATCTGGAGGAGGCGCGCCGCTCCCTGAAGCAGCTGTCCGAAATGGGGTTGGAGAACATCGTCCAGGGGCATGGCGATGTCATCCTGCGCGGGGAGATCGAGGAAGCGGTGCAATCGAATCTGGATTACCTGGATGCGGTTGTCAAGGCGGTTCGCCGCACGGCGCGCAAGAAGTACGCGCTGGATGATCTGCGTCAATCGAATGTGGAAGCCTGTGGCAAGGATCGCGTTTTGCTGGCAGGGCTGGCGGAACAACTCCATCTGAAGAATCTGGTGGCAGTGTACCGCCAGCTGTATGGCCGCGAGCCGTTGAGCGCGGGCGATTAGCCGTTGAGCACGCCGGGAACCGGCAGCGTATAGCCGCCATCCACGGTGATCACCTGCCCGCGAATCATCTCGGCGAAGGGTGAGCACAGGAAAGCGACCACATTGGCAACGTCTTCGGGGGTGACCAGGCGGCCTGCCGGCGTCAACGCTTTGGCCCGCTCGATCAGGCTGGCGTCCTGGCGCAGGGTGTCGAAGTGTTGGAGAGCTTCGGTCAGCACCACGCCGGGGGAAACCGCGTTGACCACGATGCCCAGCGAGGCCAGTTCCACCGCCAGATAGCGCACCAGGGCTTCGAGGGCGGCTTTGCTGGCGCCAACCGTGATGTAATCCGGCAGCACGCGTTGGGAGCCGGGGCTGGTGATGGCCACGATGTGGCCGCCGCGCCCGGTCATCAAGGAGGCCGCTTGCTGTGCTCCGAAAAGCAGCGGGCGGGCATTGATGTTCATGCTCCATTCCCACCCTTTCGGGCGTTGTTCCAGCGCCGGGCGGTTGAAGCCCGAGGCCGCGTTATGCACGAAGATGTCCAGTCTGCCAAAGGCTTTGCCGGTTTCCTCAAACAGACGTTGCAGACCGTCCAGGTCTCCGATGTTGGCCTTGACCAGCAGAGCGCGCCGCCCCAGCGACTGGATGGCGGCGACCGTTTCCTCGGCGGGTTTGCGATTGCGGAAGAAGTTGACCACCACGTCCGCGCCCAGCCGGGCGAATTGCAGGGCGATGGCCCGGCCGATGCCGCGGCCGGAACCGGTGACCAGGGCGATTTTGTTTTCGAAGGCGATGTTCATGGATGTTTGATGGTACAATTCTGGCGGCATTCTGGCCAGAAATAGAGAAGGAGTTTTAGCGATGGACGAACTGGTTCAATTGATTGTCGAAAAGACCGGACTTTCTGAAGATGTTGCCCGCAATGTGGTCACGGTGGTGCTGGATTTTCTCAAAGAACGCCTGCCGGAGCCGGTGGGTAGCAACCTGGAGGCGTTGCTGGAGGGCGTGGATCTGAGCGATGGTCTCGACCTCGGCGACGTGATGGGTGGTCTGGGCGCCTTGTTCGGCGGCGATAAGTAATCCAGCAGAGAGGTACAACGCAGCGGCAGTGAATCGGTCAGCGGTTCACTGCTTTTTTATTGTTTGCAGGGCCTGTTGTACGTGCATACGGTCGTGACGTGCGCTGAAGCCCATCATCTCTTGCAATGAGGTGGGCCCAAAGATAGCGTGCTGGGCCGTGCGCTGCCATTGCTCAGGGGTGAGGGCGGCGAGGATTTCGAGGGTTTCCAGGCGGGCCAGCAGGTAGTCTTGCAGCGCGGTCTTGCCGTCCTGGGCGCGGTAATTGCGTTCTTCCGCCCAGGCGTCGCTGTCCACACCGACGATGAAGGGGGTCTCTTCGTTCAGGATGGCCTTCAGGCGGGGGAGAGTCAGTTCGCGCTCCACATCCCGCAGGTGGCAGAGGATTTCGGTCAGACACCATTCGCCTTCCTGCGGCGGTCGCTGCCAGTGTGCGGGGGGCAGGTCGCGCGTCAGCGTTTGGAGGGCGGCCGGGCAGCCGCGCAGGGTGGCCAGAATGGCGGCGGGGGATTGGAAATCGGGCGTGAGGTGTTCGACCGGCTGGCGGTCCAGCCAGGGGATCAGGTCGTCCAGCGTGCCTTCGCCTGTGGGGGGGGGAGCATCCTCGGGGTATGAGGTCCCTTCCGGCCGTACCCAAAACGAGGGGATGCCCAAACCGGCGGCGCATGCCATATCCAGCGCCGGATCGTCACCCACCATGAGCACCGGCCCTTCCGGCCAGCCCAGGTAACTGAGCAGTTCAGCCAGGTAGGCCGGATTGGGCTTGGCGAAGTGGAAGGTTTCCATCGAGGGCACGAGCGCAATATGGTCGTCTTCGGCGGAGAGGCCGGCCCATTCCATGCGCTGAACGATGGCGGTGCGCGGGAAGAGAGGGTTGGTCGCGATGGCTATGGTATATCCCCGCTGAACGGCGGTTTTCATCAGGCGGTGCGCTGCCTGCCGGGGGCGGGTGGTGCGCCGCAGCGAGGGGAAGACCTGGTTGTAAAAGCGATCCACCCTGGCGGAGAGGGCGGCGCGGTCGAGGTCGAAGTGAGGGTAGAAATGCGGTTCGAATACCTGCTCCAGCGTCTGATCGGGGCGCTGGTTGGCGAACATGAACTGCGTACCGGTCATCAGCCAGCGGGCCATGTCCTCCGGCGCGGCCAGGTCGCTCAGGTGCTCTCCCAGCGCCTGGATGTAGGCGGGGAGAAAGGTTTCCATGGAATTGTCCAGCAGTGTGTTGTCGAGGTCAAGCAGCAGGGTCAGATCCATCGGGTGCTCCCATAAACGCCGGGGGGAGAGTATGGCATTGACCGCAGCCGACGTGCGGTTCGGTTACCGGGCGAGCGGATTTCTGGCAAAACGCCTGGACGCGCACTCGCGCCGGCAGCACGAACAGCGGGCGCTCGACGCGGGCAATCAGTTGCATGTGTTCGCATGCGTTGGCGCGCCGGATGGCAGGCACCGGACAGGTGGCGCACAGCCGCGGCTGCCAGTCACGGGGTAGCAGACGGCATTCCTCGTGCTGGCGGCCGCGGTAGTAGTCGCCGTAGAAGTAGCGACATTCGATGCCGGCAGGGGTGCGCATGCCGCTTACACGCGCGTTACATAGGTGCCGGTGCGGGTGTCCACGCGAATGACGTCTCCCACCTCGACGAAAGCGGGGGTGTCCACTTCCAGGCCGGTTTCCACGGTCACGCGCTTGGTCACCCCGGTGGCGGTGTCGCCGCGCACGGCCGGTTCGGCGTGCGTGACTTCCAGATCAACCGTGGTTGGCAAGTCAATATCCAGCGGTTCGTTGCCGTAGAAGGTCAGTTTGACCTCCATGTTTTCCTTCAGGAAAGGGGCGACATCTGCCAGTACCTCCCTCCGAATGGCGGTCTGGTCGTAGGTCTCGGTATCCATGAAGTAGTAGAAGGCATCATCATGGTAGAGGTACTGCACGTCGTGATGGTCGAGGCGGATGTCCTGCACACGGTCGCCGGAGATGAAGGTCATATCGATGATGTTGCCGTTGCGCAGATCGCGCGCTTTGACGCGGATGGTCGCCTTGCCGCGGCCCGGTTTGTGGTGGGAATATTCCAGTACTTTGTAGATTTTCCCATCCTGTTCGAAAGTGACGCCTTTGCGAAGTTCGTTTACATCAATCATATTTGTTAATCCTTGTTGGGAAGTGTCGAGTGGGATTATAGCCGACCAGCAGAGCAGTGGCAAGGCTGCCCGCTTCTGTGGTAAACTTCCTCCAGTCCGAACGACGAGAGCACCGCAGAGGTGAGCGTATGAGCGCAAAGGGGCATATTCTTTATATTGAAGATGACAGTGAGATGATCACGCTGGTGCGCCTGATTATGGAGCGGAATGGTTACCGTTTCACCGGCACGACCAGCGGTCAGGAAGGCTGGGAACTGATACAAAGTGAACATCCCGACCTGGTATTGCTCGATTTGATGATGCCGGATGTGGATGGCTGGCAGGTGTATCAGAACATTCGCAGCCATCCCCAGACGCGGGATATTCCTGTGGTGATCATCACGGCCAAGGCGCAGGATATTGACAAAGTGCTCGGCCTGCACGTGGCGCAGGTGGATGATTACATCACCAAGCCCTTCCGCCCGGAAGACCTGGTGGCGAGTGTGGAAAAACTGCTCAATCGCCAGGCCGATTGAGCCGCGTCTGCATGTCCCTTTTTCGTGTGCAAAATCTTAGCCGTCCGCTTCCTCGACCGCTCTCGGTGAGACGGTGCGCCTCGTTCCTCTGTCGCCTGCGCGGGCTGATGTTCCGCCCGTCCCTGCCGGTGGAGCAGGGGCTTTGGCTGGTTGGAGGACGGGAGAGCCGCCTGGATAGCAGTATTCACATGCTGTTCATGCGCACCGATCTGGCGGTCGTGTGGCTGGATGGCCGGGGAGTGGTGGTCGATGTCTGCCTGGCGCGTCGCTGGCATCCGTTTTATATCCCTGCTCGGCCGGCTAAAGATGTGCTTGAAATTTCCCCCGCCCGTCTGGGGGATTTTTCTGTTGGAGATCGGCTTGTTTTCCAGAAAATTTCTGCGCGTTAGTTTGTTTCTTCTCGTGTTGGTGCTGGCGGTGACGCCCGTCGCCCGTGCTCAGCAAACCGTACCCGAAGGGCCGGTGTATGTGGTTCAACCGGGGGATTCCCTGTGGGGGATCGCGGCGCTTTTCGGCATCTCGGTAGATGAGTTGGCGGCAGCCAACGGCATCAGCGATCCTGGATTGCTGACCGTTGGCGCGCGCCTGGTGATCCCCGGATTGGAAGGGATTGAGGGCGTTTTGACCGCTGTTGACGTCCCGTTGGGGGCGAACCTGGCGTCGCTCTCTGCCCGCTATGATGTGCCGCAAGATTGGCTGGTGCGCCTCAACCGCATCACCAACCCGCAACAGCTGGCAGCGGGGCAGCCCTTGCTCATTCCTTTTCAGGAGGGCGAGGATGCCCCTGCGCCGGGTGGTAAGGTTGTGGTGCATGCGGGAGAATCTTTGCTGGAAGTTGCTCTGCGCAACGGGCTCTCGCCCTGGGAGTTGTTGCAACAGAATAACCTCTCAACCCCCCACCAGGTATTAGCGGGGGATGTGCTGCGCGGCGGCCCCGCTGAACTCGCGGATGAGACCGCGTTTCCTCCGCAGGTTGCTCTTTCCCTCAACACGACTGCGCCGGTACAGGGGCGCACGCTTGAGGTGCGCCTGGATGTTCCCTCCGGCACAACGGTGAGCGGATCGTTCACCGACCGCCCGCTGAACTTCTTCCCTCTGCCGGATGGCGGCATGGTGGCCCTGCAAGGCATTTACGCCCTGCAGGAGCCGGGCGTGTATCCCTTTAGCCTGGAAGGAACGCTCCCTGACGGCACGCCGCTGCGCTTTGAGCAAGGGCTGGTCGTCCGCTCCGGTGATTATCCTTATGATCCCCCCTTGACGGTGGCTTCCCAGACCACCAATATCGAGAACAACGAGGCCGAAAACGCCCGCTGGGCGGAGATTGTGGCGCCGGTCACGCCGGAACGATACTGGGAAGGTCGTTTCCAAAGCCCGATGCCGGAGTATCTGAGCGACTGCTTTCCTTCCCAGTTCGGCAACCGGCGTTCCTATAACCAGAGCGGCTATCTGTTCTTTCACACCGGGCTGGATTTCTGCGGTCAGACCGGGGTAGAGATTTACGCCCCGGCGCGCGGCAAGGTGGTATTTACCGGCGAACTGGTCGTGCGCGGCAATGCCACGGTGATTGACCACGGCTGGGGTGTGTATTCGGCCTATGCCCACCAATCCGAGATCCTGGTGCAGGAGGGCGAGTGGGTTGAGGCGGGGCAGCTGATCGGCCGGGTGGGTTCGACCGGACGCGTGACCGGGCCCCATCTGCACTGGGAGATCATCGTCGGCGGTGTGCAGGTTGACCCTTTGCAGTGGCTGGCAGAGACTTTTCCGTAACCGCGAGAACCGGCCGCGCTGCGGCTACTCGTCGGTATGTTCAAAGTCTCCCCGCTGAAAAGCGGCGAGCACCTGCCGGGCTTCGGTCAGCCGTTCCTGTGGCACCATCACTTCGATCAGCCCGAATGGCCCGATTTCCACGCCGATAGCGCGCGCGGCGCCCTCTCTGGCCAGGTGTACCGGGATCCCCTGGGCTTCCAGCAGACCGCGCAGTATCTCCGCGCTGCCCTCGCCGCTGATGCGCGCCGCGACGCGCCATTTTTGTGTGTTTGTCATCAGGGTTTTCTCCTGTCACTACAACATTTCCTGCCCCGTGGATTGGGTGTAGAAGGCACCCTCCCGCAGGTTGTTGATGGCGCGCCAGGTGATATGGCTGCTTGTACCCCACATTTGCGGAAAATTCGCATTGTCGAACCTGCGGGAGGGTTCTCAATTTTTTCTCTGCGTACTCCGCGCTCTCCGCGGTGAATTTGCTTGTACTCTACAACTTTTTAGCGCACCCGTGGGTTGGCGCGCAGGGCTTTTCAGCAATCAGACATTTGTAGGGCAATGCTCGCAGTTGGGTTGGCGAGGGCATTGCCCTCGCCAACCCAAGCACACTTTTTGAAGATGAGCCCACGGTGTTCGCATCTTCCGGCGGCATGGCGATGACCGGCTGTTAAACTATTAAAAAGCCCTGGTTGGCGCGGCTGGCAGGTGATCGTATCGTCGAGTATAATAGAGAAAGGACGGGATGGCAAACATTCCCCTGCCTGTTTTTTGAGAATTTGCATATCATTTGTGATGAGGTTGTTATGGTTGTAGCCGGGTTATCGCTACGTGAGGACTATTGGGAAGATTTTGAACTCCAGGAGGACGATCTGGAGTTTCTGTACGCACACTTGCTGGAAGTCGAAGCGCCGCAGACGCCGCAGGAGTTGATCGCCGCCCTGGTGGAAGATCGTTTGCGTCGGGAGATGCAGGCGATTGAGGAACGCAGGCTGGCCGGCGCGAGTGTGTACCTGCCGCGGGAACTGTATGAGGTTGGGCAGAAACTGGCCATCCCCGCCCTGGACTGGCGTCTGGGTGAGGTGGTGGCGGTGCGCCCTGGGTACAATCCCGAGCTGGGGGATTTCTCGGTGATCCGCGTGCGCTTTGAGGATAACGGCGAAGAACGAGAGTTTGCGGCCGGATTGAGCGAGCATCGTCTGAACGATCCTGAGGCGATACAAACCGGGGACGCGCCGCAGGCGCAGGAAGTTTTGGCACGTTATCAGGATCTGCTGGTGCAGCGGCTGGAGCAAGGGCTGGAGGAGAATCCGGATTTTGTTCGCATTGCCGGGCGCTGGTTCCCTCGCGCCTTGCTGGTGGATGTCAATGTAGGTCATCTCAACCTGGCCGAGGCCGTGCTCGACCTGGCCGGGGGCGGGCCGTTGCCCACGGACGAACTGCTCAAGCAGGTCGAATTGCCCACGACGGAGAATCTCAATCTGGTGCGCTTTTCGCTTGACCTGGCGTTGCAGGAAGACCCGCGCTTTGATGAGGTCGGCCCGGCCGGCAAAGTGTTGTGGTATCTCAAGCGGCTGGAGCCGGAAGGTGTGCTGGAGACGCCCCTGCCCCTGCGTTACCACGAGATCGAATACGACCGCAGCCTGTTGACAGAGGAAATGCTGGCGTTGGAGCGTCGCCTGGATGACGAACTCTCCCCTTACAGCGAGAGCGCTCCGGTGACGCCCGAGGGTGTTGAGATCACCCTGTTGTATCCGCACTGGCGGGTGGGCGCATTGCCGCTCTCGCCGCGCCTGAAACCTTACTTTCCCACGGCTTATGAAGCGCCGCGCATTCGCTTTGAACTGGTGGATGGCGAAACCGGCGAGCGTTTCCCCGGCTGGGTGGTGCGGCAGGAGAAGTATGTCTTCGGCCTGGAAAAATGGTATCGCGAGCGCGAGTTGATGCCCGGCTCGCTGGTCACCGTGCGTTCAGGGGAGAACCCCGGCGAGGTGATTGTGTGGGTGGATACGCGGCGGGCGCGCCGGGACTGGGTGCGCACCGTGCTTGTGGGCGCCGATGGCGGCATTGTGTTTGCCAATCTCAAGCAGGTGGTCACTGCCGCTTATGACGAGCGTATGGCCATTATGGTGCCGGACATGCAAGCGTTGGATGCGGTGTGGGAGGCGCGTGCGAAGAAAGCCGTGCCCTTTGAACGCGTGGTCGCCGATATGGCGCGTGAGTTGACCAAACTCAACCCGCAAAATCACGTGCACGTCAGCGAGTTGTACGCGGCCGTCAACCTGGTCTATCGTTGTCCGCCCGGTCCGATCATGGCTTTGCTGGCCGAGCGGCCCTGGTTCGTACATGTGGGCGATTTACATTTCCGCTTCGATGACTCGGCGCGGTAGGGAGGTGGACTGTTTATGAAGAAGACAAGTCTGGTGATCCCCACCGTGGATACGCCTTTTCACATTGATTTTGAATGGTGGCAACAGAACGACCGGGACTGGCGTGTGCATCTTCTTTCCTCGCTTTGTGAAGAGCATCGCGCCGTTTATGCCGAGATGGAGGGAGGCCAGCTGGTAGATTTTGTCGATCCCGAAACTGCGGAAGTTCAGCAGGTGGAGGGATTGCAGCACATTCTGATCAGCCACTGCGCCCGTATGCCGGATTTCATCACCGAGCGCACTTCGCTGGTCGAAGCGGTGTTCCGTACTTTCCTGGCCAACGGGAATGTTCACATGTCCCCGCGCGAGCTGTCCGAACACCTCCAGCGACCGGCGGATCTCATCTTGCGCACCATCTCCCGCGCGCGGGTGTACAAGGGCATTCGCCCCTGTCCCGAGTGCTGAGCCCGCCCCCGTAGCTCAATGGATAGAGCACCGGACTTCTAATCCGACGGTTGCAGGTTCGAGTCCTGCCGGGGGCGCCTGGGCAGGGCGGTAG